>NZ_JAYQWM010000081.1:0-15144 GCF_036662595.1 Escherichia sp. Lx600-2
AGTTGGTGATCAATGTTTGGTCTTTCTTCTCGATTAACTGGGCAATTGTGGTGCAATACTGCCGTGTTGTAAAAAAGAGCAGTTTACGCACCATAAGTAATGAGTAAGCAACGAGTATGTCTACATCAATCCTAGCGTTAGCCCATAACTGGGCGTTTGCGATATTCCTTATCGGCACTATCGGTCTGTGTGCTTTCATGCTGGTCGCAGGTCACTTCTTGGGTAGCCGCGCCAAAGCCAGAACAAAACATGTCCCTTACGAATCAGGTATTGATTCGGTCGGTAGTGCACGTCTTCGTATGTCAGCTAAGTTTTACTTAGTCGCCATGTTCTTCGTTATCTTCGATGTTGAAGCCATGTTCCTATTTGCATGGTCAGTCGCCATCCGCGAAGCTGGCTGGGTAGGCTTTATCGAAGCCGCTATCTTTATTTTGGTATTGTTGGCGGGATTGTTTTATTTAGTTCGCGTTGGAGCATTGGATTGGACACCAGTCCGTTCTCGCGGAAAAGTAAAGCATCCTAGTGAAGTTATTAAAATCAGCAATCGTCATCCGCAGTAAAAAGCGAGGCATTATACAATGGATTATACGCTCACCCGCATAGATCCGAACGGTGAGAACGACCGTTACCCACTGCAAACTCAGGAGATCGTAACTGATCCACTGGAGCAGCAAGTTGAAAACAGTGTGTACATGGGGAAACTTTCTCATGCACTTCACGATGTTGTTAACTGGGGGCGCAAAAACTCTCTATGGCCCTATAACTTTGGCCTTTCATGTTGCTATGTAGAAATGGTGACTTCGTTCACGGCTGTTCATGACGTAGCCCGCTTTGGTGCGGAAGTACTACGTGCTTCTCCTCGCCAAGCCGACTTCATGGTCGTTGCAGGCACATGTTTCACTAAAATGGCGCCTGTTATTCAACGTCTGTATGACCAAATGCTTGAACCAAAATGGGTTATTTCCATGGGTTCATGTGCTAACTCTGGTGGTATGTATGACATTTATTCTGTTGTACAAGGCGTCGATAAATTTATCCCTGTAGATGTGTATATCCCAGGTTGCCCACCGCGCCCAGAAGCCTATATGCAGGCTCTGCTTCTGTTGCAAGAATCTATCGGTAAAGAGCGTCGTCCGCTGTCTTGGGTCGTTGGTGACCAAGGGGTTTACCGTGCCAACATGCAATCAGAAAGAGAAAGAAAGCACGGTGAACGTATTGCAGTGACGAACCTGCGTACACCAGACGAAATTTAAGGCTTAAAGCCATACAGCGTAACAGAGCAATGTTGTTGCGAAATAATAAACCTGATCAAGCGTTATGGTGAAGAATGATGACAGATCAGATAGCGCAAGCGAGTAGTACCCAGCCAGGATGGCAGACACAGGAACATTTAAATGACCCTGTGCTTCTGGAACTGCGCAATCAATTTGGGCCGGATGCCTTTTCTGTTCAAGCAACCCGCACTGGTATGCCAGTGGTTTGGGTTCGTCGTGAACAATTACTGGAAGTTGTAGATTTTCTAAAGAAACTACCAAAACCGTATGTCATGCTATTTGACTTACACGGGGTAGATGAACGCCAAAGAATCCACCGTCAAGGCCTGCCTGAAGCAGACTTTAGTGTTTTCTATCACATTATTTCTATTGACCGTAACCGCGATATTATGTTGAAAGTCGCTCTTAATGAGAAAGACCTCAACGTACCTTCTATGGTTTCGCTGTTCCCAAATGCAAATTGGCATGAACGTGAAGTGTGGGATATGTTTGGGATCACTTTCCAAGGTCACCCAAATTTACGTCGCTTACTGATGTCGCCAAGCTGGGAAGGTCACCCACTGCGTAAGGATTATCCTGCGCGTGCAACTGAGTTCGACCCCTTTGTTCTGACTAAACAGAAACAAGATCTGGAAATGGAAGCTTTAACTTTCAAACCAGAAGAGTGGGGCATGGCACGTGGAAATGAAAATGAAGATTTCATGTTCCTGAACTTAGGGCCAAACCACCCATCATCACACGGTGCATTCCGTATTGTACTGCAACTTGATGGTGAAGAAATTATCGACTGTGTGCCTGATATCGGTTACCACCACCGTGGTGCTGAGAAAATGGGCGAGCGCCAGTCATGGCACAGTTACATTCCTTACACTGACCGTATTGAGTACCTCGGTGGGTGTGTGAATGAAATGCCATACGTGTTAGCCGTTGAAAAATTGGCTGGCATTGAAGTGCCTGACCGCGTAAAGACCATTCGCGTCATGCTGTCTGAATTATTCCGTATTAATAGCCACTTGCTATACATCAGTACTTATATTCAAGACGTCGGCGCAATGACACCTGTATTCTTTGCGTTTACTGACCGTCAAAAAGTGTACAACGTGATTGAAGCTATCACTGGGTTCCGTATGCATCCAGCTTGGTTCCGTATTGGTGGTGTTGCACACGACTTACCGCGCGGTTGGGAAAAGTTGCTGCGTGAGTTACTTGATTGGCTGCCGAAACGTTTAGAGTCTTATGTCACGTCTGCACTGAAAAACTCCATCTTAAAAGGCCGTTCTATTGGTACAGCAATGTACAACAAAGAAGAGGCATTGGCATGGGGTGTGACAGGTGCGGGTTTACGTGCTACAGGCGTTGATTTTGACGTGCGTAAATGGCGTCCATATTCAGGTTATGAAAACTTTGAATTCGATATTCCTATCGCTCACAACGGTGACTGCTATGACCGTGTGATGATCAAAGTTGAAGAGATGCGCCAGAGTATCCGTATTCTTGAGCAATGCTACAAGAATATGCCAGAAGGCCCATTCAAAGCCGACCATCCATTGACGACGCCGCCACCAAAAGAGCGTACGTTACAGCACATTGAAACCCTGATTAACCACTTCTTGCAAGTGTCTTGGGGGCCAGTGATGCCTGCGAATGAATCATTCCAGATGGTTGAAGCCACGAAGGGGATCAACAGCTACTACCTGACCAGTGATGGCAGCACGATAAGCTACCGTACACGTATTCGTACGCCAAGCTATGCTCACTTGCAGCAAATCCCTGCGGTTATTCGCGGTAGTTTAGTTTCAGACTTAATCGTCTATCTGGGTAGTATCGATTTTGTAATGTCGGATGTGGATCGCTAACCATGCATAATGAACATGATAAACACAATCAACTCGATGTGGTGAATGTATTCGAACCTCAAGCTCATCATGGCTTTGTTTTAACTGACGAAGAGCGTGCAGAAATAGAAGGTGAGAAACATCACTATGAAGATGCGCGAGCAGCATCTATCGAGGCACTGAAAATTGTGCAAAAAAACCGTGGCTGGGTTGAGGACGGTGCGATCTATGCTATCGCTGACGTCTTAGGTATCCCCGCTAGTGATGTTGAAGGTGTGGCAACATTCTATAGCCAAATCTTCCGTCAACCTGTTGGACGCCACATTATTCGCTATTGCGACAGTGTTGTTTGCCATATTACTGGTTATCAGGGTTTAGAAGCTGAAATCATTAAACAGCTGAATATTCGCCCTGGCCAAACAACAGCCGATGGTCGCTTTACATTGCTGCCAACCTGTTGCTTGGGTAACTGTGATAAGGGTCCGACGATGATGATCGATGAAGATACTCACAGTTATGTGCAGCCTGAAAATATTCAAAAATTACTGGAGCAGTATCCATGACAAATTCTGTTAATCCAGTGATCCGTACTGCTGAAACTCATCCCCTAACATGGCGTTTGCGTGATGACAATCAGCCTGTTTGGTTAGATGAGTACCGCAGTAAAAACGGATACAAAGGTCTTGAGCGTGCGCTCAAAGGCATGGCACCGGATGAAGTTGTTAACCTTGTCAAAGACGCTGGCCTGAAAGGGCGTGGTGGTGCGGGGTTCTCAACAGGCCTGAAATGGAGCCTGATGCCAAAAGACGAAAACATGAAACTGCGTTATTTCTTATGTAATGCGGATGAAATGGAACCGGGCACCTACAAAGACCGCTTATTGATGGAGCAACTGCCTCATTTGTTAGTTGAAGGGATGATCACGGGAGCATATGCACTAAAAGCTTATCGTGGTTATATCTTCCTACGTGGTGAGTATGTTGAGGCAGCTCAACACTTGCGCCGTGCCATCGAAGAAGCGAAAGCTGCGGGCCTGTTAGGAAAAAATATCCTCGGTTCGGGGTTTGATTTCGAGCTATTTGTGCACACCGGTGCTGGGCGTTATATCTGCGGTGAAGAAACTGCACTGATTAACTCTTTAGAAGGTCGTCGTGCTAACCCGCGTTCTAAACCACCATTCCCTGCAACATCAGGTGCTTGGGGTAAACCAACTTGCGTAAATAACGTTGAAACTATCTGTAACGTGCCGGCTATTTTAGAGCATGGTGACCAGTGGTACATCGATTTAAGCGCAGGTAAGAGTAAAGACGCGGGCACTAAATTAATGGGCTTCTCTGGGCGTGTGAAAAATCCGGGTCTATGGGAATTACCATTTGGTACAACGGCACGTGAAGTATTAGAAGATTACGCAGGTGGTATGCGTGATGGTTTAAAACTTAAAGCATGGCAGCCGGGTGGGGCAGGGACAGACTTCCTGACCAATGACCACCTCGACTTACCAATGGATTTTGAAAATATTGCCAAAGCCGGTAGCCGTCTTGGTACTGCATTAGCAATGGCGGTTGATCATGAAATCAACATGGTTTCGTTAGTTCGTAACTTAGAAACCTTCTTTGCACGTGAATCCTGTGGTTGGTGTACGCCATGTCGTGATGGATTGCCGTGGAGCGTGAAAATTTTACAAGCACTGGAAAAAGGCGAAGGCCAACCGGGTGACATCGAAACATTAGAGCAACTTTGCCGTTTCTTAGGTCCGGGTAAAACATTCTGTGCTCACGCACCGGGAGCAGTCGAACCGCTGCAAAGTGCCATCAAATATTTCCGTGATGAATTTGAAGCGGGTATCTCGCAAAAAGATCTGCGTAACATCGTGCAGATTGCGGGTATCCAACCAAACCTGCTCAAGCAGCGTTGGTAATTATTTAGCGATTGAGCAACCGCTAAAGAGATTTTTCACGAAGAACGTATTTTTGATTAACGCCTGCTTTATGCGGGCCTTTGGGAAGCATGCTGACTATGGCTACAATATATGTAGACGGCAAAGAATATGACGTAAACGGGTCTGAAAACCTGTTACAAGCCTGTCTTTCTCTCGGGCTAGATATTCCTTATTTTTGCTGGCATCCGGCGCTGGGAAGCGTTGGCGCTTGCCGCCAGTGTGCGGTTAAGCAATATCAGAACGCGGATGATACTCGCGGTCGCCTAGTAATGTCTTGTATGACACCGGCAACGGAAGGTACCTACATCTCAATTGATGATGAAGAAGCCAAACAATTCCGTGAAAGTGTTGTGGAATGGCTGATGACCAACCACCCTCACGACTGCCCAGTCTGTGAGGAAGGCGGTAATTGCCACCTACAAGATATGACGGTGATGACCGGTCATAATATGCGTAAATATCGTTTTACGAAACGTACACACATCAACCAAGACTTAGGGCCGTTCATTAGTCATGAAATGAACCGCTGTATCGCTTGTTACCGCTGTGTGCGTTATTACAAAGATTACGCAGATGGCACGGACTTGGGGGTTTATGGGGCACATAACTATGTGTATTTCGGTCGTACAGAAGACGGTACGCTAGAAAGTGAATTCTCAGGTAACCTAGTTGAAGTCTGTCCGACAGGGGTCTTTACCGATAAAACGCACTCTGAGCGCTATAACCGTAAATGGGACATGCAATTTGCCCCGGGTATCTGCCAACAGTGCAGTATCGGTTGTAATACTAGCCCAGGTGAGCGCTATGGTGAAATCCGCCGCATTGAGAACCGTTATAATGGTTCAGTAAACCACTATTTCCTATGTGACCGCGGTCGTTTTGGTTATGGCTATGTCAACCGTAAAGACCGTCCACGTCAAGCTGTGCTAAATAAAAATGGTGTAAAACAGGTTATATCGGCTATTGAGGCAATGCAAAGCGGTGCGCAAATTATCAATCAAGCGAAGAAAGTGATTGGTATTGGTTCACCACGTGCAAGCATCGAAAGTAACTATGCGTTACGAGCACTTGTCGGTGCAGAAAACTTCTATTCAGGTGTTTCTTCGAGTGAGCAACGCCGTTTAGCGCTGATGCAAAATATCCTGCAAAATGGCGGTATCTATACGCCAACACTGCGTGAAGTGGAGGGTTACGATGCGGTGCTGGTACTGGGTGAAGATTTAACTCAGACAGGTGCGCGTATGGCGTTATCTGTACGTCAAGCGGTGAAAGGTAAAGCACGTGAAATGGCGGCAGCACAAAAAGTCGCTGACTGGCAAATCGCGGCAATCATGAACATTGGTCAACATGCGAAATACCCACTGTTTATCACCAATGTGGATGATACCCGCTTAGATGATGTCGCCGCATTTAATTACCGTGCTCCTGTGGCTGACCAAGCACGTTTTGGTTTTGCTATTGCCAACATGATTAATGGCGATGCACCAGCAGTGAATGACTTACCTGCAGACCTCAAAGCGAAAGTTGAAACCATCGCACAAGCGCTTTCAAGCGCGAAAAAACCACTGATTATCAGTGGTAGTCATAGTGCTAGTGAGGCGATGATCCAAGCCGCGGCTAACGTGGCATTTGCACTAAAAGCGAAAGGTGCGCAGGTGGGCTTATCTTACTTAGCCTCTCATGCAAACAGTTTTGGTTTAGCAATGATGGACGCACAGCCATTAGACAGCGCATTAGCTCGCATTGAAGCGAACGAAGCGGATGTGGCTATCGTTATCGAAAACGACCTGTACCGTCATAGCAATGTAGATGCGGTTAATAGCGCATTAGCGAAGCTGAAGCATTTGATTGTTGCTGACCATCAGCAAACCGACATCATGGATAAAGCAACATTAGTTCTGCCAGCAGCAAGCTTTGCTGAAGCAGACGGTACGTTGATTAACCAAGAAGGTCGGGCACAACGTTTCTTCCAAGTCTTCGACCCAACTTATTACGACAAAGCTATCGTGATGAACGAAAGCTGGCGCTGGATGCATTCATTGCAAACTGAAGCACAGGAACGTGATGCAGACTGGTCGCAACTTGACCATGTGATTGCTGATTGTGTTGCTACACTGCCACAATTTGCAGGCATTGTTGATTCTGCACCAAAAGCCTCTTTCCGTATCCGTGGTCAAAAACTGGCACGTGAACCTCATCGTTACAGTGGTCGAACAGCGATGCTGGCTAACCAATCTGTTCATGAGCCTCGTCAACCGCAAGATATTGATTCTCCATTTGCTTTCTCAATGGAAGGGAACAACAGCCCAACGGCACCACGTCAGCAAATTCCATTTGCTTGGGCGCCGGGTTGGAACTCACCACAAGCGTGGAATAAATTCCAAGCAGAAGTGGGGGGCCATTTGTTATTTGGTGACCCAGGTGTGCGTTTGTTCAATTCAACAGAAAGTAAATTGGCTTACTTCACTGATATTCCAGCAGCTTATCAAGCGACTGAAGCTCAGTGGGTGGTGGCGCCGTATTACCATCTGTTCGGCAGTGACGAAATGTCACAGCGTTCAGACGTGATCCAACAGCGTATGCCTGAGCCTTATATCATGCTGAATGCGCAAGATGCAGAGTCACTTGGTTTGACAGCAGGAACAAAAGCTGAATTTAGCCATGCAGGTCAAGCATTTAACTTAACTGTACGCCTCAGTAATCACCTATCGACTGGTCAAATTGGTTTACCATTAGGGATGCCGGGTATCGCACCTGTTCTGGCTGGCGTGTCAGTCAATAATCTGCGGAGGGGAGCATGATGGATTGGATTTCTCCTGAAGTAATGGAAGTCCTTATTTCCATACTTAAATCTGTCGTCATTTTATTGGTTGTTGTGACTTGTGGAGCCTACATGAGTCTGGGAGAGCGCCGTATTCTCGGTCTGTTCCAGAACCGTTACGGCCCTAACCGTGTTGGTCCGTTTGGGATGGGCCAGTTAATCGCGGATATGTTCAAAATGCTGTTTAAAGAAGACTGGGTCCCACAGTTCGCGGATAAGAAAATCTTTACGCTAGCGCCAGTTATCGCATTTTGCTCATTATTCCTTGCATTCGCCATCGTACCTGTTAGCCCAACTTGGCACGTGGCAGACCTGAATATTGGGATTTTATTCTTCCTGATGATGGCGGGTCTAGCGGTGTATGCGGTGTTATTCGCTGGTTGGTCAAGTAACAACAAATACTCTTTATTGGGGGCGATGCGTGCGTCAGCACAAACCGTGAGTTACGAAGTGTTCTTAGGCCTTTCTTTAATGGGCGTGGTTGCACAAGCAGGTTCATTCAACCTGATTGATATTGTTAACTCCCAAGAAGGCATGTGGAACATCATTCCTCAGTTCTTTGGCTTTGTAACTTTTGCGATTGCAGGTGTTGCGGTATGTCACCGTCACCCGTTTGACCAACCAGAAGCAGAGCAAGAGATTGCGGATGGTTATCACGTTGAATACTCAGGGATGAAGTTCGGTCTGTTCTTCGTTGGTGAGTATATCGGTATCGTAACGGTCTCTGCTCTGATTGTGACGCTGTTCTTTGGTGGCTGGCATGGACCATTCTTGCCGTCATTCTTGTGGTTTGCGATTAAAACTGCGTTCTTCATGATGATGTTTATCTTGATCCGCGCTTCTTTGCCGCGTCCTCGTTATGACCAAGTGATGTCTTTCGGTTGGAAAATTTGTCTGCCGTTGACACTGCTTAATCTGCTGGGTACCGCAGCAGTGATTTTATACAACGCTCAGTAAGGGGTGATTGAACCATGACATTAAAAGAGTTATTGGTCGGTTTCGCCACCCAAGTACGTAGTATTTGGATGGTCGGCCTACATGCGTTCGATAAACGCGAAACGCAAATGTACCCAGAAGAGCCGGTTTATCTACCACCCCGTTACCGTGGGCGTATCGTATTAACACGCGACCCTGACGGTGAAGAGCGTTGTGTAGCCTGTAACTTATGTGCGGTGGCTTGCCCTGTGGGTTGTATCTCACTGCAAAAAGCTGAACATGAAGACGGCCGTTGGTACCCCGAGTTTTTCCGCGTGAACTTTTCGCGCTGCATTTTCTGTGGCTTGTGTGAAGAGGCTTGCCCAACTACGGCAATCCAATTAACACCTGACTTTGAAATGGCCGATTGGAGACGTCAGGATCTGGTTTACGAAAAAGATGACCTACTCATTTCAGGTCCGGGTAAATATCCTGATTATAACTTTTACCGTAAATCGGGTATGGCGATTGCAGGTAAAGACAAAGGTGAAGCGGATAACGAAGCGAAACCGATTAACGTCAAAGACCTGTTGCCATAAGGAGCGATATTCATGGAATTTACATTTTATATCGCCGGCCTAGTTGCCATATTAGCAACTTTGAGGGTGATAACTAATACCAACCCGGTGCATGCACTGTTGTATCTGGTTGTTTCTCTGCTGGCTCTGTCGATGGTGTTTTTCTCTCTCGGTGCGTATTTTGCTGGGGCTTTGGAAATCATCGTTTATGCAGGAGCCATCATGGTCTTGTTCGTATTCGTCGTCATGATGCTTAACTTAGGTCGCTCAGTGCAAGAACAAGAGCGGGCTTGGTTAACACCAAAAAACTGGATTGGTCCCGCGGTGTTGTCTGCCGTATTACTGGCCATCTTAGTTTACGGTATTACCTCTTTGTCTTACGAAGATGGGATTAAAGGTACCGTGATTGGGGCGAAAGAAGTGGGTATAAGCCTATTCGGGCCTTATGTTCTAGCTGTTGAGTTGGCTTCATTGCTATTACTGGCCGGTTTAGTTGTCGCATTCCAAGTTGGGCGTGACCGTAAAGAAAACGGCGCTGACCTTGTCAGTGTACGTAATGCGGAGGAGCAAAAATGATACCTCTTCAACATGGTCTGATTTTAGCAGCGATTTTATTTGTAATGGGACTGAGTTGTCTCGTTATTCGCCGCAATTTGCTTTTCATGCTGATCGGACTGGAAATCATGATTAACTCTACTGCTCTGGCATTTGTTGTTGCAGGGAGTTTTTGGGGGCAGCCAGACGGCCAAATTATGTATATTTTGGCGATTACATTGGCTGCAGCGGAGGCGAGTATTGGATTGGCGTTGTTACTGCAACTCCATCGTCATCGTCAGAACCTGAATATTGATAAAGTCAGTGAGATGCGCGGATGAACCTACTCTATTTAACTATTCTGTTGCCTCTACTTGGGTCGGTGTTACTTGCCTTCTCTCGTGGACGCTGGTCAGAAAACGTTTCTGCCATTATAGGTGCGGGGTCGGTCGGCTTAGCGGCGCTCGTAGCACTTTATGTTGGCAATGAATTTTTAGCTCAACCTGTTTTATCAAATGGTGGATATGAACCATATTCACAACAACTTTGGACTTGGATGTCGGTTGGTACTTTCAACATTCCATTTACCTTAGTCCTTGATGGTCTGTCTCTTACCATGCTGGGTGTGGTAACGGGGGTGGGCTTCCTTATTCATGTGTATGCCTCTTGGTATATGCGTGGCGAGGAGGGTTACTCACGTTTCTTTGCCTACACTAACCTGTTTATCGCGAGTATGGTGGTTTTAGTTCTCGCCGATAACATGATGCTGATGTATCTCGGTTGGGAAGGGGTAGGGCTGTGCAGTTATCTGCTGATTGGTTTTTACTATACCAATCCAGACAACGGTAAAGCTGCGATGAAAGCCTTCTTCGTGACCCGTATTGGTGATGTGTTCCTTGCCATCGGTATGTTTATTCTGTGGAATGAACTGGGCACGCTGAATTTCAGCGAAATGGCAGTATTAGCACCTCAGAAATTTGCTGAAGGTTCGAGCGCTATCAACTGGGCTACCTTAATGTTATTAGGTGGTGCAGTCGGTAAATCAGCACAGTTACCATTGCAAACATGGTTGGCTGATGCGATGGCAGGCCCAACGCCTGTTTCTGCATTGATCCACGCCGCAACCATGGTGACCGCGGGTGTTTACTTAATTGCACGTACACATGTTCTGTTCCTGTTAGCACCTGAGGTTTTACATTTAGTGGGTGTCGTTGGTGCGGTCACATTAGTACTAGCTGGTTTTGCCGCATTGGTACAAACGGATATCAAACGTGTTCTTGCTTACTCAACCATGAGCCAGATCGGTTATATGTTCTTGGCTCTGGGAGTACAAGCTTGGGATGCGGCGATTTTCCACCTGATGACACACGCTTTCTTTAAAGCGCTATTGTTCCTCTCAGCAGGTTCGGTGATCCTCGCATGTCACCACGAACAAAACATCTTCAAAATGGGTGGGCTACGTAAGCAAATCCCATTCATTTATGCTGTGATGTTAATCGGCGGAAGCGCACTGGCTGCATTGCCATTGTTTACCGCAGGTTTCTACAGTAAAGATGCAATTTTGTGGGGTGCGCAGCTTGATGGGCAAACGGTGTTGTTATGGGCAGGTATCCTTGGTGCATTAATGACTGCAATTTATACCTTCCGTATGATTTTCATCGTGTTCCACGGTGAAGCAAAAATCAAAGCGCACAAGGTTAAAGGCATCACTCATACATTGCCACTTGGCATTCTGGCTATCCTTGCAACGTTTGTTGGTGCATTAATTCACCAACCATTAGAAGGGGTATTCCCTGCTGAAGCCGTGGGAAGTGAAGACGGTAAAGTCTTACTTGAAGCGATTTCTGGCGGGTTTGCAATCGCGGGTCTGTTGATTGCTATATTCCTCTATCTATTCAGACGTTCCATTGTTGATGCTATCGCGAAAACAGCAGTTGGCCGCTTTTTCAGTGCATGGTGGTACCAAGCATGGGGATTCGACTGGCTGTATGACGTAGTCTTTGTGAAACCTTTTAAAGGTATTGCATGGCTATTGGAGAGCGATCCGATTAACTCACTGATGAATATCCCTGCACGCTTATCAAGTTTAGCGAATAAAGGGCTTGCTGTGAGTCAAAACGGCCAGATCCGTTGGTATGTTGCCTCATTGGGGCTGGGTGCAGTGCTGATTCTTGCTCTGCTGCTTTTGGTTTAATTAAGGGACACATTGCGCCATGCTATTACCTTGGCTAATACTTATTCCCTTTATCGGAGGCCTGCTAAGTTGGCAGGCTGACCGGTTCAGTCACCGCGCTCCACGCTGGATTGCGCTGGCGACAATGGGATTAACACTTATTCTTTCCGTGCAATTGTGGTTACAAGGGAACTATTCTCTGGTTAATCCACAAGGCGTTCCACAATGGCAGTCTATTTTCTTTATGCCGTGGATCCCAGCACTGGGAATCAACATTCACTTAGCGATTGATGGTTTGTCACTATTAATGGTCGTATTGACGGCTATTATGGGCGCGTTTTCGATTCTGAGCTCATGGAGTGAAAACCAAAAGAACCAAGGTGCATATCACTTTAACCTGCTGTGGATTATCACAGGAGTGATGGGGATTTTCACTGCGGTTGACTTGTTCTTATTCTTCTTCTTCTGGGAGATGATGCTGATCCCGATGTATTTCCTAATTGCCAATTGGGGGCACAAAGGGTCAGAGAGTAGAAAACATATCAACGCAGCTACCAAGTTCTTTATTTATACGCAGGCGAGTGGTTTGATTATGTTAGTGTCCATCATTGGATTGGCACTGGCACACTTCAACTCAACAGGCACATTAACATTCAATTACGACCAACTGTTAGGCACACAAATGTCTAGTAGCGTCGCATTTATGTTGATGTTAGGTTTCTTTATTGCTTTTGCCGTTAAAATGCCATTAGTGCCATTCCACGGTTGGATGGCAGATACGCAAGAACAATCCCCAACCGCAGGTTCGGTGGACATTTCTGGTATTATGCTAAAAACCGCGGCTTATGGTTTGTTACGTTTTACTTTACCACTGTTCCCAGAAGCTTCTATCCAGTTCACGCCAGTTGCGATGACACTGGGTGTGATCAGTATCTTCTACGGTGCATGGTTAGCGTTCAAACAAACCGACATTAAACGTCTGGCGGCATACAGTAGCTTATCCCATATGGGGTTTGTGACAGTAGCGATTTATGCAAGTTCAGTGTTAGCGTACCAAGGTGCTGTGATCCAAATGATCACCAACGGCCTGTCAGGTGCAGCGCTGATTATCATCAGTGGTCAACTGTATGAGCGTACACAAACGCGTGATATGCGCATGATGGGTGGGTTGTGGAAACGCATTAAATGGTTACCAGGAATGTCCCTGTTCTTTGCCGCGGCAACGTTAGGCATGCCAGGTACAGGTAACTTCATTGGTGAGTTCATGATCCTGTTCGGTAGCTTCAGCCAATTCACATTAGTGACCTGCATTATGGTATTTGGTGTGGTGTTTGCTTCTATCTACTCGTTGTGGATGATGCAACAAACTTACTATGGCACACCAAAATCAGAAAAAGAAATGAAAGGGTTAACTGCGCGTGAATTCGGTGTGCTGCTGGCTCTAGCTGCTTTACTGGTTATTATCGGTTTCTATCCACAACCAATTTTAGATACTTCAATTGGTTCAATGGAAACATTGCATAACCTGTATTCTGCTTCACTTACAACATTAGGGCTGTAATTCGCCATGACAATAACTCCTCAAGAACTGATCGCAATATTACCACTGATGATCGTCGGGTTGACGGCAGTGGTTGTGATGCTGTCCATTGCGTGGCGACGCGATCACCTGACCAGCGCCGCGCTGACAGTATCTGGTTTTATTATTGCGTTGCTTTCACTGATTTGGGTGGCTGATGGCTACCTGATGGATGTGACTTCGCTTATCCGTGTTGATAACTTTGCACTATTCTACAGTGCATTAGTCTTAGTTGCAGGTATCGGTACTAGTATCTTTGCTTACCATTGGCTAGAAGGCTTTGGTGACAATAGAGATGAGTTTCACCTTTTAGTCGCTATTGCTGTGGCGGGTGGTGTGCTGTTATCTATGTCAAACCATATGGCGTCAATGTTTATCGGTATTGAACTGATTTCATTACCATTGTTTGGCTTAGTTGCTTATACCTTCGAACGTCGACGCACCTTAGAAGCAGGGATTAAATACATGCTGTTATCCGCAGCAGCGTCTTCATTCCTGTTATTTGGTATTGCATTACTGTATGCAGAGTCAGGCAGTTTAAGCTTTGCAGCGGTCGGTCAAAGCTTATCTGACAGCCAAATCCATGCGCCATTAATTATGATTGGTTTTGGGATGCTGATTGTGGGCTTCGGTTTTAAATTATCGTTATTCCCATTCCAGTTATGGACACCAGATGTTTACCAAGGTGCTCCTGCGCCAGTATCGGCATTTTTGGCAACAGGCAGTAAGATTGCTATCTTTGCCGTGCTAGTGCGTATTTTTATGGAAGCGCCAGTGACCAATAGCGACACTTTATCGATTGTTATCTCTGTCATTGCCATTGCCTCTATTTTATTTGGTAACTTGTTGGCAATTAGCCAAAAAAGTGCAAAACGCTTACTAGGTTACTCATCTATCTCTCATATGGGGTATTTGTTGGTAGCACTTGTTGCTTTACGTACCGTACCGGAATACGCCCAAACAACCATCGCTATTTACCTTGTAGGTTATCTATTTGCAAGTTTGGGGGCCTTTGGGGTAATCAGTATCGTTTCCAGCCCTTACCGTGGTGATGACCAAGATGACTTCAGTGCGTTCCGTGGCCTATTCTGGCACAAACCTGTGTTAGCAACGGTCATGACTATTATGATGCTATCACTGGCAGGTATTCCAATCACATTAGGGTTTATTGGTAAATTTTATGTGATTGCATCCGCAGTGAAAGCTGAATTATGGTGGTTAACTGGAGCTGTGGTGGTGGGTAGTGCAATAGGTTTGTATTACTACCTACGCTTTATGGCAAGCCTATATAGCCGTGATGCAGAACACGCAGAACGTTATACAGGCCCTGAAAAAGCGACATTGGGTACTGTGGTTGCCGTTATTTGTGCCATTGCAGTTATTGCATTTGGGGTTTGGCCACAACCACTTATCGATATCACATCAACAGCTCTTGCTGTGATTAACTGACGGTTAAACACATCATGTTGATGAAAACCGGTTACCTCAACAGTAAC
>NZ_JAYQWM010000082.1:0-15126 GCF_036662595.1 Escherichia sp. Lx600-2
CACGGGAATATCTGCGGCAGCGGGCTTGTAATGGGTTAAGTGATAACAGATGTCTGGAAATATAGGGGCAAATCCAGTTCGACATAAGGGTTAGCACGTAATTTACAGAACGTTGTCGCAGATTCCAAAGATCTAAACAAAGATTTGGTTAGCTTTCCATATAGTGCACTGCGCGAAACAGGAGTGTCCATCTGTTACACCTAATGATGTAATAACATATAAATGATACATAAACATAACTGTACCGATTAAAACTTCTAATTAATAGAATTATCAAAAAGGCAGAATGAAACAATGATGCATATCACAGAACACTATGTAATATAGCAGGTAGTATCTTTTTCATGGTGATATTCAATAGAGCAAGTCAATTTCATACACACCATGAATATATTAAATTGAAAATCACCACTATATATTTCCGCGAAAACTTATATTGATAAAGTAAATTGATCAGCATTGCTTATCTAAAAATTTAGAAAACTTATTCTTTTGAAAGAAACACTCTACACAGTGATACACAATGAAACCAAATATTACGTGGGGACTCCAAAAAATACAGGCGCACGGGATCGCCGATAACACAATTTACGCGACTGAAGGAACACAAATTATCTTCACCGTTACCTCTCCCTGGATTCCTGTTTTTAAGGTGAATGATGATGTAAAGATTGCCCTCACTCTGACCCGCCACGAAGAAGCATGGTGGATTATCAATCAGTCTACCGAATATTGCTGTACGGTAAACGACCAGATTGTGGAACCTCATCACCGTATGCGTCTGAATGAAGGCGACCTGATAGAATGGGGGTTATCTTCATGGTGCCTTGTACATGGCAATCCATCATCTCCGGACCTGAGCGCAGTAAAAACGATATCGCAGACTGCCATCACGTCGGAAGCAATAACCGAATATCTGGATCTGGATTGGTTCAGGCAGCAGCATCTGACATCACAAAATCCATTCGATATCATTCCTGTTCATGGAGCCTCCTCCACCGGAGAAGGTGCGGAAAAAGGGAATGCCCTGACCCGACTTTATCAGGAATACCGCGAGGCGTTGTTATCTCCCGAACAAGATCTTCATCGCCATGCTGATCCTTTTCCCTTTAACGAAGAGCCCACCTCGCAGGATCTGGATTCATTGCGTGACCTGGTCACCGAAGCCGAGACATTGCAGGATATGGTCACTGGCGGGTTAAGCATTGACGCTATTCTCAATGTACTGGATGCCACCGGCGAAGGTGAAACAGCCTGGCCTGTCGAAAAGACTCCCCCTGATATCCTGCATTTACTTTCCCCGGAATACGCCCCGGAAACAGCGCATAGCACCGTACTGCCCGATCTGACACGGAAAGAGCATCGCATCATTGGCATTGACAGCCATTACCGGATAAACCCGGCACAACACGGAGAGATATCTCATGACAAACATTAACAAGCTACCGACTACCTTGTCGGCACTGCTGCGGGATTATTCCCTGGCGGAGGGCATTCAGATGGCAGAGCTGCAGGTCAGGATGCACCCAGCGCAGGCCTCCAGCCGCCACAGCCTGTTTCAGTTATTTTGCGTGGCAGGCGACTGGTCGCGGGCACTGCAACAGATCCAGCTATGCGCCCGGATGGACGCAAATTATACCCGCGAAGCGCAGGTATTTGGCGAGCTGATCCGCTGTGAGATATACCGCCACGTCTGCTTTCAGGGCGAACAGCGACCCGGTGTTATTCTCCCGCCGCCCGCCTGGATGGAGGATCTGCTGACCGCCCTCGCCTGTAACGCCCGTGGTGAAGCGCAGGAAGCTGACACCCACCGCAGCCGCGCGCTTGAGGCCATAACAGACACTTCCGGGCAGTGGAATGGCGGCGCATTTGACTGGATTAGCGACAGCGACTCCCGTACCGGTCCGGTACTCGAACTGATCGCGGGCGGAGCATATATCTGGCTGCCGTTTTCACAAATCTGTTCGCTGAAATCGCCGCAGCCTGCGCATCTGATCGATTTGATCTGGAAACCCGTCAACGTCACCCTGAACAATGGCGATACACACAGTGCCTAGCTGTTTCCCCGCTACAGCGGCTCTGAAAAGGCTGCCGACTCCCTGCGTCTGTGCCGGGAAACAGTCTGGCAGGACGGTCCGGGAGAGACACTGGTACAGGCGCTGGGTCAGAGGGTGTGGCTCACCGGTCACGGCGATATCAGCCTGCTGGATTTGTCCACCTGTACCTTTAACACCGCTGAAGGAAGCGACGCGTGAGCGCTTCCCGCCAGCGTCCAGGCAATCACCTGCTGCCCACGCTGTTTGACCGCCTGTGTGACGACGCCCCAAACCAGAAACGCGACCACGGTATCAGCGTCAGCCCGGTTCAGCTTAAGGAGATCATCCGCCGGGATTTGTCATTTCTGCTCAACACCGTCAGCCATGAAGATGATATTGATGCTGCACGTTATCCGTACGCGGCAGCATCCGTACTTAACTACGGCCTGCCGCCACTGGCGGGCAGCTTTCTGTATGAGCACAAGTGGGACGATATCCGCAGGGCCATTTTGCGAACCATCACCCGGTTTGAACCCCGGCTGAAAGCGTCCACCCTGCAAATCATCCCACTTCAGGATGAGCGCCGCCAGAGTGGCCATAACACATTACAGTTTGAAATTCGCGGCGAGATCCTCACGCAGCCGTATCCGACTGCATTCCGGGTACGTAGCGCGCTGGATATGGAGCAGAGCCGCATTACGTTTTTTTAATTCAGAGAGAGACCGATGGATCCACGGCTACTGGAATACTACAACCGCGAACTGAGCTATCTGCGGGAAACGGGAGCCGAATTTGCCGCCCGTCATCCCAAAGTCGCCGCCCGGCTGGGCATGCAGGGAACGGATATTGCCGATCCGTATGTAGAGCGAATGGTCGAGGCCTTCAGCTTCCTGACCGCCCGCACGCAGCTAAAAATTGACGCTGAATTCCCCCGTTTCACCCAGCGCCTGCTGGAAGTGGTCAGCCCCAATTACGTCACACCCACGCCCTCAATGAGCGTGGCGCAGTTGCATCCCGATACGGAAGAAGGCGATCTGGCGAAAGGATTTACCGTCCCGCGCGACACGGCCTTTTTCTCCGCCATTCCGGAAGGCGAAAGCACTGCCTGCCAGTTTCGCAGCAGCCAGGATGTAACGCTGTGGCCGCTCGCCATCGAAGAGGCGCGACTGACCGCCGCGCCACCGGATATGCCTGCCCTGCACCGCTACCTGCCGGCCAACATTCACGTCGCCGGGGCGCTGCGTATTACCCTGCGCACCTTTGGTGAACTAACATTCAGTCAGCTTGCAGGACTGGATAGGCTGCCGTTTTATCTCTGCGGCGAGGAGCGTACGGCCTCACACCTGTTAGAACTTCTACATACCAGCGCCATCGCGACCCTGGCTGGCATTCCGGGACATTTTGACGGCGCGCTGGATGTGAATCTGCAACAGCCCGTTATGTACGAAGGCCTGGAGCCGGATCAGGGGCTGCTGCCGCTGGCGTGGAACGTGTTTCACGGTCATAACCTGCTGCATGAATATTTTGCCTGTCCGGAACGCTTCTATTTTTTCACCCCGACAGGCCTGTCTGCCGGATTACAGAAAATTGACGGTGGCGTGGCGGAGATTGTTATCCTGCTGAACCGCCTGCCGCCGGACTGGCTGATCCACCAGACAAATGCGGCACAGTTCAGCCTGTTCTGTACCCCGGTTATCAACCTGTTTCCCCGCGTCACCGCCCGGATCGATGTCACGCACAGCACGACGGAACAGCATCTGGTGGTGGACAGAACCCATCCGCTGGATTATGAGGTGTTCTCGGTCCAGGAAGTGGAAGGGCTGGAAACCGACACCACACGGAAGATGGCCTTTCGCCCGCTCTACCACACCCGCAATAATGATGAAGGCAATCACGGACGTTATTTTTCCCTGCGCCGGGAGCCCCGCCGCTTATCAGAAAACGCCCGCCGTTACGGCACCCGTACCCCCTATACGGGCTCGGAAGTGTTCCTGTCGCTGGTTGACCAGTATGAAGCGCCGTACCCGGAAAATCTGCGCCACATCACCATCACGGCCATGGTCACTAACCGCGATCTGCCCTGTCTTATTGCCCGCAATGGCCGGGACGATCTAACCGTGGATGCGGCCATCCCGGTGGCGGGCGTAGGGCTTATCCGCCCGCCACGCTCGCCGCAGCCCCCGCTGGCTGAACGTGAGATGGCATGGCGGTTGATCCGCCAGTTATCTTTTAATTATCTGCCGCTGGCCGATCTGGATCACCGTACCGGCGGCCAGGCGTTGCGAGATCTGCTGAACCTGTTTATTCCTGCTCATGACAGTCCGCAATCGCGCCAGGTGCGCAGCCTGATTGGTTGTAAAACGACCCCGGTCACCCGCCGTCTGCCCGGTTCCGGACTACTGGTCTATGGGCGTGGCGTCAGTTGTGAACTGACGGTGGATGAAGAAGGTTTTTCCGGCATCAGTCCGTATCTGTTCGGCCTGGTGCTGGAACACTATATCGCCCGCCATGTTTCCATTAATACCTTCTCGCAGATGACGCTGCACAGCATGCAGCGCGGTAAAATTATGACTTGGCCTGTCAGGGCGGGACAGCGGGGAAGCGTATGAGCAACGATTTCACTCAGGCGCAGGAAACCCCCTGGCGTTACGGTTTTCTGAACCTGATGCGCCGCGTTGATGTGCAGTTGTGTAGCGTTCCGGCGGGCAACACCTGGCAACCACGGATAGAAAAATTTCGCCTCGGACAAACGCCCGCGCTAACCTTTGCGCCACGGGAAATCGCCAGTGTGAGCTGGCAGGAAGAGCGCTTGCACATCAGTTTGTACAGTCTCGGGCTGTGGGGGCCGAACGGTCCACTGCCGCTGCACTACAGCGAACTGGCGCGCAACCGGACTGAAAGCCGAAGAGACCCGACGCTAACCCGTTTTTCTGATCTTTTTCATCACCGCTGGCTGACGCAGTTTTACCAGGCATGGCGCAGCGCCCAGTCCGCCGGGGGCGGTCTGGATAAACCGCAACATGACCGCTTTGCCTTTTATGTCGCCAGCCTCAGCGGGCAGGATTTGCGGGAGAGTGCCGACAGCCCGTTGCCGGCTCACGCTCGTCTGGCGGCATCGGCCCATCTGGTGCGTGAGTCCCGCAATCCGGACGGTCTGGCCACCACGCTGGCGCACTATTTCGGTGTACCTTTCCGGATACAAGAGTATGTGCTGCACTGGATAGCCGTGGCGGACGATGAGATAACCCGGCTGGGGATGCCTGCCCCCTCTTCCGTTATTGGCAATGGTGCACTTATCGGCCAGGCCGTGCCGGACATGCAGTATAAGTTCCGGCTGGTTATCGGCCCGCTGACGCTGGAGGATTACCGACGTTTTCTGCCTGGCGGCAATAACCTGCCTGTCCTGACCGAACTGGTCCGCGCCTTTAGTGGTTTTGAATACTGCTGGGAAATTGAGCTACAGCTAAAGCCCCACGCCGCCCCTCCGGCTGTTACCGGTGGTCCGTACCAACTGGGTTGGACCGCATGGGCGGGTAAAGCCATGCACGACAACCCGGTGACGGGCATGATTTTCGAACCAGAACACTACCTGGCGCACTGAGGATAATTAAATGGAAATATTCCTGTCTGACCCAATTTCGGCGGAATGCCCCTGCGGCCCGGATCTGGAGTACGATCCGGAATACCTGCTGCTGTTCACCCGCGCCGCACCGCGTGAAGAAGCGCAATATGGCGATTTTGTCAGTACGCCTGAAAACATTAACTGGGCGGAGCTTGAGCGGGACGCCCATCGTCTGCTGATGCGCAGCAAAGATATCCGCATTCTGGTTGTCCTGCTGCGCTGCCGTATCCAGCAGGCCGGTGCCAGGGGACTGGCGGAGACGCTCACGCTGCTGGAAACGTTGTGCGCCACGTACCCGGACGCCATCCATCCTCAACTGCTCGCGACTGAAGATATCACCGCCGAAGATGCTGCGGTGGCACGCAGTAACGCGCTGGCGGCGTTGCTGGACCACGAAGGCGTAATGGCGGATATTCGTGGCATTACACTGTCAAATAATGCTGCCATGCGCCTTCAGGTACGGGATGTGGAGCGTTCGCTATCTGCATTACGTCCGGCGGATGCGCTGGCACCAGAATCGGTACGCCAGCAACTGGCAGACCTGGAAGCGCGCGGCACACTGCCGCTGGATGCCTTTCGCCAGGCAGCAGAGACCACTGAGCGGCTGCAACGCCATGCGCGTGAAACGCTGAATGACCAGGCACCGGACTTCTCCCGTCTGACGCAACTGCTAGCCCTGTTGCCGGGAGCAGTGCAGAGCACCACGCCGGAGATCCTGCCACAACCACAGGCTGAACAGCCGGAGAACGCCACCATCGATCATACTGAACAGATGCAGGCAGAGCAGATTGCGCTACCGGTGCGTATCTCGGAGGAAATATCACCGATGACCGGCGCAGAACCCCGGCAAATCCGCGACCGGAACGACGCGCTGGAACGCCTGCGTGTTATCCGTCGCTGGTTTGAGCACAGCGAACCGAGCAGCCCGTCCATTCCTTTGCTGCGCCAGGCAGAACGCCTGGTCGGAAAACGCTTCTCGGAGGTAATAAATGAAATTCCAGTAGAACTGCTGGAGAAATGGGATGCGCTGGAGTAACAGAAGTGGCCAGAATTTATAATGTCTGGCCATTTTTTAAATCATATCCGTTTTACTTCCGGAGTGAAAAATTCTCACTTCACCAAAACGACGAAAGCCCGAATCATTACTGATTCGGGCTTTCTGAATATTGGCGGAACGGACGGGACTCGAACCCGCGACCCCCTGCGTGACAGGCAGGTATTCTAACCGACTGAACTACCGCTCCGCGTTGTGTTCCGTTGGGAACGAGGCGAATATTACGGATTGCCTCGACCTTCGTCAACGGTTTTTCTCATCTTTTGAATCGTTTGCTGCAAAAATCGCCCAAGTCGCTATTTTTAACGCCTTTTACATGTATTTATGCCCGCCAGAGGCAGCTTCCGCCTTTCTTCTGCACCAGATCGAGACGGGCTTCATGTGCTGCAAGCTCTTCATCTGTCGCAAAAACAACGCGTAACTTACTTGCCTGACGTACAATGCGCTGAATTGTTGCTTCACCTTGTTGCTGCTGTGTCTCTCCTTCCATCGCAAAAGCCATCGACGTTTGACCACCGGTCATCGCCAGATAAACTTCCGCAAGGATCTGGGCATCGAGTAATGCCCCGTGCAGCGTTCGTTTACTGTTATCTATTTCGTAGCGGGCACATAACGCATCGAGGCTGTTGCGTTTACCGGGAAACATTTTCCTCGCCACCGCAAGGCTATCGGTGACCTTACAGAAGGTATTAGTCTTCGGAATATCGCGCTTGAGCAACGAGAACTCGTAGTCCATAAAGCCGATATCGAACGCTGCGTTATGGATCACCAACTCCGCGCCGCGGATATAGTCCATGAACTCATCGGCTACTTCGGCAAACGTGGGCTTATCGAGCAAAAATTCATCGGCAATACCATGTACGCCAAAGGCTTCAGGATCCACCAGCCGATCGGGTTTGAGATAAACATGGAAGTTATTGCCCGTCAGGCGACGGTTCACCACTTCAACGGCACCAATCTCAATGATCTTGTGGCCTTCATAGTGCGCACCAATCTGGTTCATACCGGTGGTTTCGGTATCGAGAACGATCTGGCGTGTAATTGCAGTGCTCATAGCGGTCATTTATGTCAGACTTGTCGTTTTACAGTTCGATTCAATTACAGGAAGTCTACCAGAGATGCTTAAACAGGTAGAAATTTTCACCGATGGTTCGTGTCTGGGCAATCCTGGACCTGGGGGTTATGGCGCTATTTTACGCTATCGCGGACGCGAGAAAACCTTTAGCGCTGGCTACACCCGCACCACCAACAACCGCATGGAGTTGATGGCCGCTATTGTCGCGCTGGAGGCGTTAAAAGAACATTGCGAAGTCATTTTGAGTACCGACAGCCAGTATGTCCGCCAGGGTATCACCCAGTGGATCCATAACTGGAAAAAACGTGGCTGGAAAACAGCAGACAAAAAACCAGTTAAAAATGTCGATCTCTGGCAACGTCTTGATGCTGCGCTGGGGCAGCATCAAATCAAATGGGAATGGGTTAAAGGCCATGCCGGACACCCGGAAAACGAACGCTGTGATGAACTGGCTCGTGCCGCGGCGATGAATCCCACACTGGAAGATACGGGCTACCAAGTCGAAGTTTAAGCCTGTGGTTTACGACATTGCCGGGTGGCTCCAACCGCCTGGCGAATTCGTGGCTTGTTTTTACTCTGTTTCATCGGATTTAGCGTTAAAGGAATAGTCCGTTTCCGGGCAACAATAAGTTGTAAGCAACCAAGCGCAGGAATATGCGCATTCAAAAGTTTTCCTCCGTGTTTGTTCCACGGGAGAACATGGAAACGGCTGGCGTGCAGCACTTCAAAATTCAACAAAGAGAGCCAGTCCAGTTGCCGCATCAGAGTAAACATCCGGCTGTTATAGGGCGAGGTTTTGCGCAATACCGGCACAAGTTTGCGTAATCCCATTAAACTAATGGGATTGAAGCCACTAATCACCAGCCAGCCATCATCAATCAATACCCGATCGGCTTCACGCAATAAACGATGCGGATCGGTGCACCACGGCAATGTATGTGCCAGTAGACAAA
Organism: Escherichia sp. Lx600-2; assembly: GCF_036662595.1. Lineage (NCBI taxonomy): Bacteria > Pseudomonadati > Pseudomonadota > Gammaproteobacteria > Enterobacterales > Enterobacteriaceae > Escherichia > Escherichia sp. Lx600-2. Next base: position 8,741 of record NZ_JAYQWM010000082.1, read on the forward strand.
CATCAACGGATTTATCGGCAAAAGGAAGATGAAGTGGATCCGCCTGCACCTGGACGGGCATTCCTTGAGCAGAAACATTCACTTGATGAGAAACCGCGCACGCTTCGCAATTGATTTCTGCGCTTAAATTGCCAATCTTAAGCAGATGAAAACCATACATTTTAGTGAACCACGGGTTGAGCTGGCGCTCCAGCGCCTTGCGATAAAGCTCTCCCCAGGGCAAATCGCCCCAGCAATCAGGAGCCACGACAGTTTGAGGGACTCTTGCCGGTTTCATCACAACCTTCCGTTTTACACTGAGAGGTAATCTATGAATCTTAACAGTATTCCCGCCTTTGATGACAATTACATCTGGGTTTTGAATGATGAGGCAGGTCGCTGCCTGATTGTCGATCCCGGAGACGCAGAGCCAGTATTAAACGCCATTACCGCCAATAACTGGCAACCGGAGGCCATATTTCTCACCCACCATCACCACGATCACGTTGGCGGCGTAAAAGAACTGGTGGAAAAGTTTCCGCAAATTGTGGTGTATGGCCCACAAGAGACACAAGATAAGGGAACAACACAGGTAGTCAAAGATGGCGAAACCGCCTTCGTTTTGGGGCATGAATTTAGTGTAATTGCCACACCGGGTCACACTTTAGGACATATCTGTTACTTCAGTAAACCTTATCTATTTTGCGGCGACACGCTGTTTTCTGGTGGGTGTGGTCGGTTGTTTGAAGGGACAGCATCACAAATGTATCAATCACTTAAAAAGTTAAGTACGTTACCTGACGATACATTGGTATGTTGTGCTCATGAATATACGTTATCAAATATGAAGTTTGCTTTGAGTATTCTTCCGCACGATTTGTCCATAAATGATTATTATCGTAAAGTTAAGGAGTTACGGGCAAAAAATCAAATAACACTACCCGTAATTCTGAAAAATGAGCGGCAAATTAATGTTTTTTTAAGAACGGAAGATATTGATTTAATTAATGTAATTAATGAAGAAACATTATTGCAACAACCTGAAGAGCGTTTTGCATGGTTAAGGTCAAAGAAAGATAGGTTCTGATAAAACTTTCTTGTCATCGGCTCCGTTCGCCGTTATGATCGGTCGTCTTTTAAGCAACTATTGACACACACATGAAGGCAAAAGCGATATTACTCGCCTCTGTCCTGCTCGTGGGTTGCCAGAGTACCGGCAACGTACAACAGCACGCACAGAGCCTTTCTGCAGCTGGTCAAGGGGAAGCAGCAAAGTTTACAAGTCAGGCACGATGGATGGACGATGGGACGTCTATCGCGCCAGATGGTGACTTGTGGGCTTTCATTGGCGACGAGCTAAAGATGGGAATTCCGGAAAATGACCGGATTCGCGAACAGAAACAGAAATATTTACGCAATAAGAGCTATCTCCACGATGTAACTTTACGGGCAGAGCCGTATATGTACTGGATAGCCGGGCAAGTTAAAAAACGTAACATGCCTATGGAACTGGTACTACTACCCATAGTGGAGAGCGCTTTTGATCCTCACGCAACGTCTGGTGCCAATGCCGCAGGCATCTGGCAGATCATTCCGAGCACGGGGCGCAATTATGGTTTGAAACAGACCCGCAATTATGACGCGCGTCGCGATGTTGTTGCTTCAACAACTGCCGCGCTGAACATGATGCAGCGTCTGAACAAAATGTTTGACGGCGACTGGCTTCTGACCGTAGCGGCTTATAACAGCGGCGAAGGTCGGGTCATGAAGGCAATTAAAACGAACAAAGCGCGTGGGAAATCCACGGACTTCTGGTCGTTACCGTTGCCGCAGGAAACGAAGCAGTACGTGCCTAAAATGCTGGCATTGAGTGATATTCTCAAAAACAGCAAGCGTTATGGCGTACGTCTGCCAACGACCGATGAAAGCCGTGCTCTGGCGCGTGTGCACCTGAGCAGCCCGGTTGAAATGGCGAAGGTTGCAGATATGGCGGGGATTTCCGTCAGCAAGCTGAAGACATTCAACGCTGGCGTGAAAGGCTCCACGCTGGGCGCAAGTGGTCCGCAGTACGTGATGGTGCCAAAGAAGCATGCAGATCAACTGCGTGAATCTCTGGCTTCAGGCGAAATTGCTGCTGTACAGTCGACGCTGGTTGCCGACAATACGCCGCTTAACAGCCGTGTTTACACCGTACGCTCTGGCGACACGCTTTCAAGCATCGCTTCACGTCTCGGCGTAAGCACCAAAGATTTGCAGCAGTGGAACAAACTGCGCGGATCTAAGCTGAAGACAGGCCAAAGTTTGACGATTGGTGCAGGCAGTAGCGCACAGCGACTGGCAAACAACAGCGATAGCATTACGTATCGTGTGCGCAAAGGCGATTCGCTTTCAAGCATTGCTAAACGCCACGGCGTGAACATCAAAGATGTGATGCGCTGGAACAGCGATACTGCGAATCTGCAACCAGGCGATAAGCTGACGTTGTTTGTGAAAAACAACAGCATGCCAGACTCCTGACAAACCAGATAATAGAAAGGCACCGATTCCCCCGGTGCCTTTTTCATTTATGCCGATTTATGTGCTTCTACCATGATGATATCACTGGTGAAAGAGCCATCATTCTGCAAAGCAAAATACGTTTTCACCTCTGTCGATGCGCTCTGTTGGTAAATGCGAATAGCGTCTACTAACGCTTCTGGCGTACGCATTCTCGCGACCCATGAAGAAAATTCCAGCGGTAACTTATCCGTGATTAAATGATCAACTATCAGATTGGCTTCATTGATTAACGTCAACCACTCACCGCTGGCGTAGTTTCGTACGTGAGAGGTATCGCGTAATGCTTCTACCGTCTGTAACCAGATGTCGCGCACTGGGTGCCCCGGAGACATTACGTCCATCACAATCAGCCTACCGCCAGGTTTCAATATCCGGTTTACTTCACGCAATGCTGCACCAACATCATGCCAGTGATGGGCAGAATAACGGCTGATAACAATATCAAATGCGTTATCGGCAAATGGCAGACTTTCGGCATAACCCTGGCGGGTGGTGATATTTTTCAGTTGCCGGACTTCGGCAGCTTGTGCCACGACATCCAGCATTTGGGCAGATAAGTCATACGCCACCACCGTGCTCACGTTTTGCGCAGCGACAAAGCTGGCATGCCCTGCTCCGCAGCCCATATCAAGTACACTTGCATCAGGATAATCAGCCAGACGCACCGCCAGGCGCTGTAAATCTCGTCCGGATGCATGTACGGTACTGGTCAGATATTCGCTGGCTTGAGAGCTAAACTGCTTTTCTACATGGTCATGGTGGGATTGTATTGTCATTGCGCTGTCCTTTTGTTATTTGAGTATAAAAGGACAGCGCCAAACGTTGGTCTGCCCTGTGGCAGACCTGACATACCTTATTTATCAGGCTTGCCGGGACTGAATTCAACGAGTAGCGGATTGTGATCGGAAGCGCGCGTAACCAGTACAGAAGCTTCGCTGACGTTCAGACCACGGTAGAAAACAAAATCGAGCGGGCGACCAAACGCCCGACGGCGCTGATCATCGGTAAAACGCACCTGACGCAGCGACATTTCCCGCGCAAAACGATATAACGCGTTCATCCTTCTACGGCTCCAGGCATTGAAATCTCCCGCCATAATGACCGGGCCGCTGTGGTGAGCTATCTGATCACCAATAGGAAGTAACTGCTTACTATAAACATCCACGCCCAGACTGAAGTTGACGGCGTGTATATTAACCACCATCAACAGGCGGGTGTCAGGTAATGGATAGACCGTCACCAGTGCCGACTTCGCCAGACGCAAAATGGGTTCTCGTTCACGTAACGGGCAGCAATACACTGGATGTGCCGCCGAAAGGGTCATTACGCCAGAAGGATGTTGTGGCAGCACGAAAGCGGGTACCTGATCGGCGGCAAGATAGTTAGCAGTCGCAAACTGTAGCAACTCTGGCGTTGTTTGCGCTTCCTGCAATAACACCAGATGTGCGTCTTTGCCGTAATTCTTTAATACCGACAACCATTCAGCGCGTTGCTGTTTGTATATGTTCCACACCAGGATCCGAATACGCTCTTCGGTACTTAACGGTTCTCCGGGTGGTAATGCCTGGCCGATGCTCGCAAAAGACCCCGGCGGTAAGATCCTCTCCGCAGGTTGTCCGGCAACATAGCGCATGGCATAGGTGTTTTTTCGCACTTTTGACTTTGAAACCTCTATTACGTCAACCCTTCCGCACTCGGGAGGGTTCTACTGTTATAGGGATTTTAGCTCACTCTTTCAACGAGCAATTGTATATTGTTATGTAAGCAAGTGCTTACACCGGTCAGAATTTTGCTCATTATTGAGAACATTAAATCGGATGACATATCACGCATCCTGATGGTTTAATGACAAATAAATTCAAAATATCTCTTCTATTTTGCAACAGGAGCAAAAATGAAAGCCACGTCGGAAGAACTCGCCATTTTTGTTTCGGTCGTAGAAAGCGGCAGCTTTAGCCGGGCAGCGGAACAATTAGGGCAAGCAAACTCAGCGGTAAGCCGGGCGGTGAAAAAGCTGGAGATGAAACTTGGCGTTAGCCTGCTTAATCGGACCACGCGACAACTTAGCCTGACGGAAGAAGGCGAGCGTTATTTTCGTCGCGTACAGTCAATTTTGCAGGAGATGGCAGCGGCAGAATCAGAAATTATGGAGACGCGTAATACACCGCGTGGACTGTTACGGATCGATGCCGCAACTCCAGTGGTGCTGCACTTTCTGATGCCGTTAATTAAGCCTTTCCGTGAACGCTATCCGGAAGTCACTTTATCGCTAGTCTCCTCCGAAACGATTATTAATTTGATCGAAAGAAAAGTGGATGTCGCGATACGCGCCGGTACGTTAACGGATTCCAGCTTACGTGCCAGGCCGTTATTTAACAGTTATCGAAAAATTATCGCCTCCCCCGATTATATTTCCCGCTACGGGAAGCCAGAAACGATCGACGATTTAAAGCAACATGTTTGCCTGGGATTCACTGAACCCGCTTCCCTCAATACCTGGCCGATAGCCTGTAGCGATGGACAATTACATGAGGTGAAGTACGGTTTGTCATCCAATAGTGGGGAAACACTGAAACAGCTTTGCCTGAGTGGCAACGGGATTGCGTGTTTGTCCGACTACATGATCGACAAAGAAATCGCTCGCGGAGAATTGGTGGAGTTAATGGCAGATAAAGTGTTGCCAGTGGAAATGCCATTCAGTGCCGTCTATTACAGCGACCGTGCGGTAAATACGCGCATCCGGGCTTTTATCGATTTCCTTAGTGAGCATGTAAAAACAGCTCCCGGAGGAGCTGTCAGAGAGGCTTAATCCCATTCAGGAGCCAGACCTTCCGGACTAACCAGGCGGTCGTTGCAATCCAGTGCGGCGATCGCTTTTTTATCTTCGGCATCAAGCTGTAAATTTTGTGCCTTAAGATTACTTTCCAGGTTTTTACGTTTAGTAGAAGAAGGAATTACTGAGTAACCTTCCCCCATAGCCCACGCCAGAATCACTTGTGCCGGAGTCGCATTGTGTTTAGCTGCGATACGAGCAATAACCTCATCTTTCAGGGCCTTACCATACGCCAGCGTCATATAGGAAGTAATATGGATGCCGTGCTGTTTAGCCCAGGCAACCACTTTACGGTTTTGCAGATAAGGAGAGAGTTCAATCTGGTTAGTAGCGATGTTTTCAGCGCCAACAGCAGCAATCGCCTTTTCCATCAATGGGATCGTGAAATTGGAAATACCGATCTCACGCGTCAGCCCTTGTTTTTTTGGCTTCCAGCAGCGCCTGCATAAACTCTTCAACAGAGACTTCATCGTTTGGTGACGGCCAGTGGATTAGCGTCAGATCAACATAATCGGTACGCAATTTTTGCAGGCTCTCTTTCAGACTTGGGATCAATTTGTCTTTGCTGAGATTTTCAATCCAGATTTTAGTGGTGATGTAGAGTTCATGACGTGGCACGCCACTTTCTGCAATCGCCTGACCTACTGCGGCTTCGTTATCATAGATTTGTGCGGTATCAATTGCGCGATAACCAAGTTCAAGCGCCGTTTTCACAGATGAAATAACAACGTCGTCTTTCAGACGGAAAGTACCTAAACCAAATGCAGGGATAGCCATAATATGCCTCTTTTAATGCTATTTTCGTTAACTGAGGTGATTATGGGCTTCAGACTGTTGAGGAAAAAGAGCGTAAAATGCAGAGGATTTTTGCGATTCTGGCAATAATAGATATACAGACGAAAAAAAACCTCGAGCGTTAACTCGAGGCTTCTTAATAAGTGGCGGAACGGACGGGACTCGAACCCGCGACCCCCTGCGTGACAGGCAGGTATTCTAACCGACTGAACTACCGCTC
>NZ_JAYQWM010000083.1:0-14823 GCF_036662595.1 Escherichia sp. Lx600-2
AGGAGAGCAATGTGAGTGCTGGATTTTATTGATGGCAGAGATATATAGTTTTGACCAGGATCAATTTTCGTTAACGATAAAAAACATTTAAAGAATAACCCCATGGAAATACGTGTTGACTGAATCATTTTTCCGAATGATTGTTTTCTGGAACTAAATTATGTAAAGGTTATGCTGTCATATTTAAAGCGATTGTAAGCTAATGTATGTAATAAATGAGATAATTTACAGTAAGCTAAAAATCAGCCAGGCGATAATGACCCGGCTGATAGTTTTAGTCTTTAGCTGTTGCATTTTGTTTATGAAACAGTTCACGGAACACCGGATAAATATCATCCTGGTCGCGGATGTGCTGCATCGCAAAGTTGTCGAAAGTAGATTGCAGATGCTCATATTCTCGCCACAATGTCTGATGTGCACGACGAGTAATTTCGATATAGCTGTAATAACGAACAACAGGTAATAATTTTTTCGCCAGGATTTCATGGCAAAGCGGAGAGTCATCGGCCCAGTTATCGCCGTCCGATGCTTGTGCAGCGTAAATATTCCACTGTGCCGGGTTATAACGCTCTTTCACTACCTCATCCATCAGTTTCAGGGCGCTGGAAACAATGGTGCCGCCAGTTTCCTGCGAGTAGAAAAACTCATGTTCATCGACTTCTTTCGCCTGGGTATGATGGCGGATGTATACGACTTCCACGTTCTTATACGTCCTGCTGAGGAACAGATACAGTAGAATATAAAAACGCTTAGCCATATCTTTAGTGGATTGATCCATTGAACCGGAAACGTCCATCAGGCAAAACATCACTGCCTGGCTGGAGGGATCGGGCCGCTTCTCGTAGTTCTTGTAACGTAAATCGAAGGTGTCAATAAAAGGGACGCGTTCAATTTTGGCACGTAATTCTGCAATTTCTTTGCGCAGACGTTCCTCTTCCAGCAGCTGAGCAGGTTCACTGTTGCTGATGATGGCCAAATTCTCTTCCAGTGCATGAAGTTCCCGCCGCTTGCCTGCCGTCATGGCTGTGCGTCGCGCCAGTGAGTTCTGCAATGAACGCACAACGCTGATATTGGCCGGAACGCCGTTAGCGGTATAACCCGCCCGATGCGTTTTATATTCGGTCAGCTGGCGTTGTTGGGTTTGTTTCAGATTCGGTAAGGCCAAATCTTCAAAGAGCAGATCAAGATACTCATCTTTCGAAATCTGAAAGACGAATTCATCCTGACCTTCACCATCCTGGCTGGCCTGGCCCTGACCACTGCCGGAACCTCCGCCGCCACCCTGGGGACGTTCAATTCGGTCGTTCTGGACGAAATGGTCATTGCCCGGATGTACGCGGTGGCGCAGGCCGCCACGCCCCTGATGAAACATCGGTTCGCTAATATCTTCCGTGGGAATGGATACGGATTCGCCGCTGTCGACGTCAGTCACCGAACGCTTATTAATGGCCTCGGAGATCGACTGTTTAATTTGCGCTTTATAACGGCGTAAAAAACGCTGGCGATTCACCATGCTTTTGTTTTTGCCGTTCAGACGCCGGTCAATAAACCAGGTCATATGCCCCCCGTACTACATTTGCCAACTGTATGCTACGCCTGTGTTGCCATTTCTCTGGCCCACGGTTCGCTGTCGTTGTAGGCCCGGTAGCATGTGTACCGGGCCAGGGTTGTTAAGACGATTTACGTACGCGCAAATACCATTCGCACAGTAAACGCACCTGTTTACGGGTGTAGCCTTTTTCCATCATACGGTCGACAAAGTCGTCGTGTTTCTTCTGCTCGTCGGTTGACGTTTTGGCGTTAAACGAGATAACCGGCAACAGCTCCTCGGTATTGGAGAACATTTTCTTCTCGATAACCGTGCGCAGTTTTTCATAGCTGGTCCAGTTCGGATTGCGTCCGCTGTTATTGGCTCTGGCGCGCAGTACGAAGTTAACAATCTCGTTGCGGAAATCTTTTGGATTACTGATCCCCGCCGGTTTCTCGATTTTCTCCAGCTCGGCGTTAAGAGACTCGCGGTCAAACAGCTGCCCGGTATCCGGATCGCGATACTCCTGATCCTGAATCCAGAAATCCGCGTAGGTAACATAACGGTCGAAAATGTTTTGCCCATATTCGGAATAGGATTCAAGGTAGGCCGTCTGGATCTCTTTGCCAATAAACTCGGCATATTTCGGGATCAGATAACCTTTCAGGAACTCCAGATAGCGTTCTGCCTGCTCTTGTGGGAACTGCTCGCGCTCGATCTGCTGTTCCAGGACGTAGAACAGATGGACCGGGTTTGCCGCCACTTCTACATGATCGAAGTTGAACACGCGGGAGAGGATCTTAAACGCAAAACGCGTCGACAGACCGTTCATCCCTTCATCGACACCGGCGTAGTCACGATATTCCTGATATGACTTGGCTTTGGGATCGGTGTCTTTCAGACTTTCGCCATCATAAACCCGCATCTTTGAATAAATGCTGGAGTTTTCTGGCTCTTTCAGGCGCGAAAGAATGGAAAAACGTGACAGTGTTTCGAGCGTGCCAGGGGCGCATGGGGCGTGAGTCAATTCACTGTGATTAAGCAATTTCTCGTAGATTTTGATCTCTTCGGAAATGCGCAAGCAATATGGCACCTTCACGATGTAAACACGGTCGAGGAAGGCTTCGTTGTTTTTGTTATTACGGAAAGTGACCCATTCGGACTCGTTCGAGTGGGCAAGAATAATCCCGTTGAACGGCAGGGCGGAGATACCTTCCGTCCCGTTGTAGTTACCTTCCTGAGTGGCGGTTAACAAGGGATGCAGCACTTTAATCGGTGCTTTAAACATCTCAACGAATTCCATGATCCCCTGGTTGGCGCGGCACAGTGCGCCGGAATAGCCATAGGCGTCTGGGTCATTCTGCGCGTAGTGTTCGAGTTTACGAATATCGACTTTCCCTACCAGCGCGGAGATGTCCTGGTTGTTCTCATCACCGGGCTCTGTTTTGGCGATAGCAATTTGTTGCAGAATGGACGGCCAGACCTTCACTACCCGGAACTTAGTAATATCGCCACCAAATTCATGCAGACGTTTTGCCGCCCACGGCGACATGATGGTGCCGAGATAACGGCGAGGAATGCCATACTCTTTTTCCAGAATCTGCGCATCTTCCTGCGGATTGAAAAGACAGAACGGATGATCGTTGACCGGGCTACGCTCACCGTTGGCGCTCAATACATAAATCGGTACGAGCTGCATTAATGATTTCAGTCGCTCAGCAAGCGATGATTTACCCCCACCCACAGGCCCCAGCAGATACAGGATTTGTTTCTTCTCTTCCAGCCCCTGAGCCGCGTGTTTCAGATAAGAGACAATCTGTTCAATCGCGTCTTCCATGCCGTAAAACTCTTCAAACGCCGGATAACGTGCAATGACCCGGTTAGAAAAGAGTCGAGAAAGTCTGGGTTCCTGGGCTGTATCGACCATGACAGGCTCACCGATAGCCATCAATAGCCGCTCAGCCGCGTTGGCATAAGCACTGCGATCTTGCCGACAAGTGGTAAGAAACTCCTGCAGTGTGAACTCTTCGTCCTTGGCAGCTTCATATCGCTGGCGATAGTGATCGAATATATTCATGGTATGCCGTCCTTTCGTTTTTTAGCACAGGTTAAGAGCCGTTCATATGAATAGTAGAGGCTCCCGGAAGAGGTAAACTGAACGACGTCTCTTGCTAAAACACAGCAACTCTCATGCCATTTTATCGACGATGAGAACAACGTGCCCGGTGATACACCTTCAAAATTAAGCGTAGATGGCAAATGGAAAACTTGCCTACACGGCTTTCTTAATTTCAATGGCATATCAACAACTCATCCATAAATTTTGCATAATTAATGTAAAGACCAGGCTCGCCAGTAACGCTAAATTCATTTGGCTGTAAGCGCGGTGTCATCCGCGTCAGGAAAATTAAACAGTTACTTTAAAAAATGAAAACGTAAAAAGGTTGGGTTTCGATGTATTGACGGGTAAACTTTGTCGCCCGCTAAACATTTGTTTAAGGAATGATTAATTGTGACCAAACTCAAACTTCTGGCACTTGGAGTGCTTATCGCAACGTCTGCAGGCGTAGCGCACGCTGAAGGTAAATTTTCCCTGGGCGCAGGCGTAGGTGTCGTTGAACACCCATATAAAGATTACGATACCGATGTTTACCCAGTACCGGTAATCAACTATGAAGGCGATAACTTCTGGTTCCGTGGCTTAGGTGGTGGTTACTACCTGTGGAATGACGCAACGGATAAACTTTCAATTACCGCTTACTGGTCGCCGCTTTACTTCAAAGCTAAAGACAGTGGCGATCACCAAATGCGTCACCTGGATGACCGTAAGAGCACCATGATGGCTGGTCTGTCTTATGCTCACTTTACCCAGTACGGTTACCTGCGTACCACCCTGGCTGGCGATACCCTGGATAACAGCAACGGCATCGTCTGGGATATGGCCTGGTTGTATCGTTACACCAACGGTGGCCTGACCGTGACTCCGGGTATTGGTGTGCAGTGGAACAGCGAAAACCAGAACGAATACTATTATGGCGTATCGCGCAAAGAGTCCGCTCGCAGCGGTCTGCGTGGCTATAACCCGAACGACAGCTGGAGCCCTTACCTGGAGCTGAGCGCCAGCTACAACTTCCTCGGCGACTGGAGTGTTTACGGTACCGCGCGCTACACCCGTCTGTCTGATGAAGTTACTGACAGCCCGATGGTGGATAAATCCTGGACTGGCCTGATTTCTACCGGGATCACCTACAAATTCTGATAATGCATCTTTCCAGGGCATTTTGTGCATAAAAACAGGGCGTCACGCCCTGTTTTGCATTACGGTGGTGCAATACCTGGGAGGAAACAATGCAACAAAAAATGATTCAATTTAGTGGCGATGTCTCACTGCCAGCCATAGGGCAGGGAACATGGTATATGGGCGAAGATGCCAGTAAGTGTAAAACAGAAGTTGCTGCACTACGCGCGGGCATTGAGCTCGGTTTAACCCTCATTGATACCGCCGAAATGTATGCCGATGGTGGTGCCGAAAAGGTGGTTGGGGAAGCATTAACCGGTCTGCGTGATAACGTCTTTCTCGTCTCTAAAGTCTATCCGTGGAATGCTGGCGGGCAAAAAGCGATAAATGCATGCGAAGCCAGTTTACGCCGTCTCAATACTGATTATCTCGATCTCTACTTATTACACTGGTCTGGCAGTTTCGCTTTTGAAGAGACTGTCGCAGCGATGGAAAAAATGATCGCCCAGGGAAAAATCCGCCGCTGGGGCGTTTCGAACCTTGATTATGCTGATATGCAGGAACTCTGGCAGCTGCCGGGGGGAAATCAGTGTGCCACTAATCAGGTGCTTTACCATCTCGGTTCACGAGGGATTGAGTACGATCTACTCCCCTGGTGCCAGCAACAGCAGATGCCGGTGATGGCTTACAGTCCGTTAGCCCAGGCCGGGCGGTTGCGCAATGGACTGTTAAAAAACGCGGTAGTCAACGAAATTGCACATGCTCACAATATCAGCGCGGCACAAGTATTGTTGGCGTGGGTAATCAGCCATCAGGGTGTGATGGCGATTCCAAAAGCGGCCACGATTGCCCATGTCCAACAGAATGCGGCTGTGCTTGAGGTCGAACTTTCGTCAGCGGAATTAGCCATGCTGGACAAAGCGTATCCGGCACCAAAAGGAAAAACTGCGCTGGATATGGTGTGATGTTGATACGTGCCGGATGCATCGCACCCGGCACACAACATTGACGCAAATTAACGTTTGGCAACGCGAATGGATTGCGCCAGATGTGCAGGTTTTTCTTTGGTCACTTTTTGCATTTCTGAGGCGTAAGCTGTTTCTACACAAACAAAGGTCTTGTAGCCATCGTCCGGCATGTCGCCCATGCTAACTGAAAGCGCCGGTCCCGGGTTCCAGCCTACAACGTTCAGATGATGCTGGTGGCCTACGGCGATAATACGATTCAGCGCTTCATCATTAATCACGCTGCAATCTTGCGGATTCAGATACACGCGATCGGTACGGTCAGGGAAGGTCTGAATACCGTCGGTCAGTACATCTTCTTTCGCGTCATTTACTTTATCAATGAAGCGATCGCCCAGCCCACTGACGCTTACCTTAGCGATATCACCCACGTTAAAGTAGGTATGCAGGGCAGAGGTGGTTTCAAATTCGCCGTGTGCTTCAAGATCGATTTCACAGGTTTTACCCACGCGGAAATGCGCTAACAGCGTAAAGTCGTGCGGCCAGAATTTTTTCGTCTCTTCGCTTTGTGTCAATTCAAAAGTCAGCGCTACGCCATCAGCATCTTCACGATGTGATTTCAGCGTCCACGGCAGGTTGCGGGCAAAACCGTGCGCAGGCAGGCCTTGTTGTGCCGCCGGACCAAACCACGGCCAGCAAACCGGTACGCCACCGCGAATAGCGACGCCATTTTTGAACGGTGTGTTGTTGCTCAACCACAGAACTTCTTCTTCACCCGCAGGTTTCCACGAGAGAAGGTGTGCGCCCTGTAATGCAAAAGAGGCTTTTACCTGGGGATGATCGACCACAATGAGGTCCAGTTCATCCAGTTTACGACGGGAGAGGACAGGGGAGATTTGTTCGATGACCGGAAGGGCAAAAATTTTCTTAATCATGACGCAGTCCTTTAACTTCATTTTATCAGGTAAAAAAAAGAGCGACCGAAGTCGCTCTTTTTAGATCACAGTGTCATCTCAACTTATTTGGAGATGTGAGCGATCAGGTCCAGAACTTTGTTGGAGTAACCGGTTTCGTTGTCGTACCAGGATACCAGTTTCACGAAGTTGTCGTTCAGAGCGATACCAGCTTTAGCATCGAACACGGAAGTGCAAACTTCGCCGTTGAAATCGGTAGATACTACGTCATCTTCGGTGTAGCCCAGAACGCCTTTCATTTCGCCTTCAGCAGCAGCTTTAACGGCAGCTTTGATCTGCTCGTAAGTTGCAGCTTTTTCCAGACGAACGGTCAGGTCAACTACAGATACGTTCGGGGTCGGAACGCGGAACGCCATACCAGTCAGTTTGCCATTCAGTTCTGGCAGTACTTTACCTACAGCTTTAGCAGCACCGGTAGAGGACGGGATGATGTTCTGGGAAGCGCCGCGGCCGCCGCGCCAGTCTTTGTGAGACGGACCATCAACGGTTTTCTGAGTAGCGGTAGTAGCGTGAACGGTGGTCATCAGACCTTCGATGATGCCGAAGTTATCGTTGATAACTTTAGCCAGCGGAGCCAGGCAGTTGGTGGTGCAGGAAGCGTTGGAAACGATGTCCTGGCCAGCATATTTGTCGAAGTTAGCGCCTTTAACGAACATCGGAGTGTTGTCTTTAGACGGACCAGTCATAACCACTTTCTTCGCACCAGCGGTGATGTGTTTACGAGCAGTTTCGTCAGTCAGGAACAGACCAGTTGCTTCAGCGACAACGTCAACACCAACTTCGTCCCATTTCAGGTTAGCCGGATCACGTTCAGCGGTAACACGGATTTTTTTACCGTTAACGATCAGATGACCGTCTTTCACTTCAACGGTACCGTCGAAGCGGCCGTGAGTGGAGTCATATTTCAGCATGTATGCCATGTAATCAGCGTCTAACAGGTCGTTGATTGCAACGATCTCGATGTCAGAACGTTTCTGAGCAGCACGGAAAACAATGCGACCGATACGGCCAAAACCGTTGATACCTACTTTGATAGTCATATATTCCACCAGCTATTTGTTAGTGAATAAAAGGTTGCCTGTAAAATTACAAAAACCTTACGCAGCGTCAAGCGGAATCGTGTCAATCATTGCGACAAATCAATCCTGTGCCTAAGCATTACGCGACTGACTCGCCTCACTCTTCCTTTGGGCTTGAGACCACATGGGGTCGGCGCCCCGAATTTTAAAGGGCAATTACGATAAAAATGTGATTTTCATCACGATTTAGGTGCAGCCATTTCGTCGAGATCAAGTTTAGGACAAAATTTTGCCAGTTGGTGTTAATGTTTTGTTAGAATTAGTCACGTAATGTGAGCACGATTAAAGTGAGATGTGAGCAAATGGCTAATAAACCTTCGGCAGAAGAACTGAAAAAAAATTTGTCCGAGATGCAGTTTTACGTGACGCAGAATCATGGGACAGAGCCGCCATTTACGGGTCGTTTACTGCATAACAAGCGTGACGGCGTATATCACTGTTTGATCTGCGATGCCCCGCTGTTTCATTCCCAAACCAAGTATGATTCCGGCTGTGGCTGGCCCAGTTTCTACGAACCGGTAAGTGAAGAATCCATTCGTTATATCAAAGACTTGTCACATGGAATGCAGCGCATAGAAATTCGTTGCGGTAACTGTGATGCCCATCTGGGACATGTCTTCCCCGACGGGCCGCAGCCAACGGGCGAACGTTATTGTGTTAACTCTGCCTCTTTACGCTTCACTGATGGCGAAAACGGCGAAGAAATCAACGGTTGAAAAAACGATTCAGCAGCTTATTCCACAGGAGCGGAAAAATTATGAATCTTGATGACATTATCAACAGCATGACGCCTGAGGTATACCAGCGTTTGTCGACCGCCGTTGAACTGGGGAAATGGCCCGATGGCGTTGCGTTGACCGAGGAACAAAAAGAGAACTGCCTGCAACTCGTGATGCTGTGGCAAGCCCGCAATAATACCGAAGCGCAGCATATGACAATTGACACAAAT
The DNA here is from genome assembly GCF_036662595.1 of Escherichia sp. Lx600-2. NCBI lineage: Bacteria > Pseudomonadati > Pseudomonadota > Gammaproteobacteria > Enterobacterales > Enterobacteriaceae > Escherichia > Escherichia sp. Lx600-2. The sequence continues at coordinate 8,734 of NZ_JAYQWM010000083.1, forward strand.
GGTCAGATGGTCATGAAGAGCAAACAGCAGTTAAAAGAAGATTTTGGTATCTCAGCAAAGCCGATTGCCATGTTTAAGTAAGTGGTTCATCCCCTTTTTGCCGCGGCTATGAAGGGGATAGCCAACAATGACCCCACGACTCGTCTCAATTATCTCGCCCCGACCTGGCTAAGTCCCAGTCCGATCTCTTGCAGTCGCGTTCACGCCTGAATGACTTCTCCTGAACTTAAGTCTCAGACCTATTTGGCCGGTAATCCCTCTCGAATTTGCTCTTTTTGCGTCCCGCCTTCCATCAACCTGTAACAGACCGAGCCATTTTCTGCGTAATTGTGATCTAAGTTGTAAAACGCAGATCATTATCTGTGTTTTACAGATTTAATGTTGACCTCAAAAATCATGTGGGTAAGTATGATGGCCATCTAAGCAAAACAAAACACAGAGGATGACGCAATGAAAGCATTGGCTCGGTTTGGCAAGGCCTTTGGCGGCTACAAGATGATTGATGTCCCACAACCCATGTGTGGCCCGGAAGATGTAGTGATTGAAATTAAAGCCGCGGCAATCTGCGGCGCAGACATGAAGCACTACAATGTCGATAGCGATTCTGATGAGTTTAACTCTATCCGCGGCCATGAGTTCGCAGGTTGTATTGCGCAGGTTGGTGAAAAAGTCAAAGACTGGAAAGTGGGGCAACGCGTCGTATCGGATAACAGCGGTCACGTTTGCGGCGTTTGTCCGGCCTGTGAACAAGGTGATTTTCTGTGTTGTACAGAAAAAGTAAACCTTGGTCTGGATAATAATACCTGGGGCGGTGGTTTTTCCAAATATTGTCTGGTACCTGGTGAAATTCTCAAAATTCATCGTCATGCGTTGTGGGAAATCCCTGATGGTGTTGATTATGAGGACGCAGCCGTACTTGACCCTATCTGTAATGCCTACAAATCCATCGCGCAGCAATCGAAATTCCTTCCTGGTCAGGATGTGGTCGTCATCGGCACTGGCCCACTCGGGCTGTTCTCCGTACAAATGGCGCGAATTATGGGGGCGGTAAATATCGTCGTCGTTGGTCTGCAAGAAGATGTGGCGGTCCGCTTCCCGGTTGCAAAAGAACTGGGTGCGACGGCAGTAGTAAATGGTTCTACCGAAGATGTGGTGGCGCGCTGCCAGCAAATTTGTGGCAAAGACAATCTGGGACTGGTGATTGAATGCTCCGGTGCCAATATCGCACTGAAACAAGCCATCGAAATGCTCCGCCCGAACGGGGAAGTGGTACGCGTTGGAATGGGCTTCAAACCTCTTGATTTCTCGATTAATGACATTACCGCCTGGAACAAAAGCATCATTGGGCATATGGCCTATGACTCCACCTCATGGCGTAACGCTATCAGGCTATTAGCCAGCGGCGCTATCAAAGTCAAACCGATGATCACGCATCGTATCGGCCTGTCGCAATGGCGCGAAGGGTTTGATGCGATGGTCGATAAAACCGCAATCAAAGTGATCATGACTTACGACTTTGATGAATAACAACTTTCCTGAAGGAACGTTATCGCATGGAACAGATAACAAAACCGCATTGTGGTGCACGGCTGGATCGCTTACCGGATTGCCGCTGGCATTCGTCAATGTTTGCCATCGTCGCGTTTGGCTTGCTTGTCTGCTGGAGTAATGCCGTTGGTGGCTTGATCCTCGCGCAGCTGAAAGCGTTGGGCTGGACAGATAATTCCACCACAGCCACATTCTCAGCAATCACGACCGCCGGAATGTTTCTCGGTGCGCTGGTGGGCGGCATCATTGGCGACAAAACCGGTCGCAGAAATGCGTTCATCCTCTATGAGGCCATTCATATTGCCTCGATGGTTGTCGGTGCTTTCTCACCGAATATGGATTTCCTTATTGCCTGCCGTTTTGTGATGGGAGTTGGGCTGGGAGCTTTACTGGTTACGCTGTTTGCTGGTTTCACCGAATATATGCCCGGTAGAAATCGTGGAACGTGGTCAAGTCGGGTTTCCTTTATTGGCAACTGGTCATATCCGCTCTGTTCATTGATAGCGATGGGACTCACGCCGCTGATTAGTGCAGAGTGGAACTGGCGGGTACAACTGCTTATCCCTGCAATATTGTCGCTTATCGCTACGGCGCTGGCCTGGCGCTACTTTCCTGAATCCCCGCGCTGGCTGGAATCGCGCGGACGGTATCAGGAAGCCGAGAAAGTCATGCGGAGTATAGAAGAAGGCGTCATACGCCATACAGGTAAACCTTTGCCGCCCGTGGTTATTGCTGATGACGGTAAAGCACCACAAGCGGTGCCATATTCAGCCTTACTGACAGGAGTATTACTGAAACGCGTGATATTAGGCTCTTGTGTGCTGATTGCCATGAACGTTGTGCAGTACACACTAATTAACTGGTTGCCAACGATATTCATGACCCAGGGGATTAATTTAAAAGACTCGATTGTTTTAAATACCATGAGTATGTTTGGCGCGCCATTTGGCATTTTTATTGCCATGCTGGTGATGGATAAAATTCCGCGTAAAACAATGGGTGTGGGGCTATTAATCCTGATTGCGGTGCTCGGATATATCTATTCACTGCAAACCAGCATGTTGCTCATAACGTTGATTGGTTTCTTCCTGATTACTTTCGTCTATATGTACGTTTGCTATGCCTCGGCAGTGTATGTCCCTGAGATCTGGCCGACAGAGGCCAAACTCCGTGGCTCCGGTCTGGCGAATGCGGTAGGGCGAATCAGTGGTATTGCCGCACCTTATGCCGTTGCAGTGCTGCTCAGTAGTTATGGCGTTACGGGAGTCTTTATTCTTCTGGGGGCGGTTTCAATTATTGTCGCAATTGCTATCGCCACCATTGGAATCGAAACCAAAGGTGTCTCCGTTGAAAGTTTAAGTATTGATGCAGTAGCCAATAAATAATACGGGTGGATTCAAAATGAAAAATTCAAAAGCAATATTGCAGGTGCCGGGCACAATGAAAATTATTTCAGCAGAAATACCAGTGCCTAAAGAAGATGAAGTTTTGATTAAAGTAGAATATGTCGGTATTTGTGGTTCAGATGTACATGGTTTTGAATCAGGTCCGTTTATTCCGCCTAAAGACCCAAATCAAGAAATTGGCCTGGGTCATGAATGCGCCGGGACGGTTGTGGCTGTGGGAAGCCGCGTGCGCAAATTTAAAACGGGGGATCGGGTAAATATCGAACCTGGCGTTCCTTGCGGTCACTGTCGTTACTGTCTGGAAGGCAAATATAACATCTGCCCGGACGTTGATTTTATGGCGACACAACCCAACTACCGCGGCGCATTAACGCACTATCTGTGTCATCCGGAGAGCTTTACTTACAAACTGCCCGACAATATGGACACGATGGAAGGGGCGCTGGTGGAGCCTGCCGCAGTCGGGATGCATGCCGCGATGCTGGCAGATGTTAAACCGGGTAAGAAGATAATTATTCTGGGATCAGGTTGTATTGGTTTGATGACGTTGCAAGCGTGCAAATGCCTGGGAGCAACGGAAATTGCCGTCGTTGATGTGCTGGAAAAACGTCTGGCAATGGCGGAACAGCTTGGTGCGACAGTGGTTATTAACGGCGCAAAAGAAGACACTATTGCACGCTGTCAGCAATTTACCGAAGACATGGGCGCAGATGTTGTTTTCGAAACAGCGGGTTCTGCGGTCACCGTTAAACAGGCACCTTATCTGGTAATGCGCGGCGGTAAAATTATGATTGTTGGTACTGTACCCGGCGATTCGGCAATCAATTTCCTCAAAATAAATCGTGAAGTCACTATCCAGACGGTATTCCGCTATGCCAATCGTTATCCGGTCACGATTGAAGCTATTTCTTCAGGGCGATTCGATGTGAAATCGATGGTGACGCATATTTACGATTATCGGGATGTACAACAGGCATTTGAAGAGTCAGTTAACAACAAACGCGACATTATTAAAGGCGTTATTAAGATTAGCGATTAATTAATACGGGAGAACAGAACATGCTCGCAGATATCAGATATTGGGAAAACGATGCCACAAATAAACGTTATGCTATTGCCCATTTTAATGTATGGAATGCAGAAATGTTGATGGGCGTTATCGACGCAGCCGAAGAAGCGAAATCACCGGTTATTATTTCTTTTGGCACAGGTTTTGTCGGCAACACCTCATTTGAAGATTTCTCTCACATGATGGTATCAATGGCACAAAAAGCAACGGTGCCGGTAATAACTCATTGGGATCATGGTCGGAGTATGGAGATTATTCATAACGCCTGGACTCATGGTATGAATTCATTAATGCGTGATGCTTCCGCATTTGATTTCGAAGAAAATATTCGTTTAACCAAAGAGGCTGTTGATTTCTTCCATCCGCTGGGTATTCCGGTAGAGGCGGAATTAGGGCATGTCGGTAATGAAACCGTTTATGAGGAAGCTCTGGCGGGCTATCACTATACCGATCCTGACCAGGCGGCTGAATTTGTTGAACGTACGGGCTGTGACTCATTGGCTGTCGCCATCGGCAACCAGCATGGGGTTTATACGTCAGAGCCACAATTGAACTTTGAGGTCGTCAAACGCGTACGCGATGCCGTGTCTGTTCCGCTGGTTTTGCATGGCGCATCGGGGATCAGTGATGCCGACATTAAAACTGCAATTTCGTTAGGTATCGCGAAAATCAACATCCATACGGAGCTCTGTCAGGCCGCAATGGTCGCAGTGAAAGAAAACCAGGATCAGCCTTTCCTGCATTTAGAACGTGAAGTACGTAAAGCTGTAAAAGAACGGGCATTGGAAAAAATTAAACTGTTCGGTTCTGATGGCAAAGCGGAATAATGATATGGATAATCTCGACGTTATTTGTATAGGTGCCGCTATTGTTGATATTCCATTGCAACCGGTCAGTAAAAATATCTTTGATGTGGATTCTTATCCTCTTGAAAGAATCGCAATGACCACCGGGGGTGATGCAATAAATGAAGCAACAATTATTTCTCGTCTGGGCCATCGTACAGCATTAATGAGCCGTATTGGTAAAGATGCCGCAGGGCAGTTTATTCTCGACCATTGCCGCAAAGAGAATATTGATATTCAAAGCCTGAAGCAGGACGTCAACATAGATACCTCTATTAATGTTGGACTGGTGACGGAGGATGGCGAGCGGACGTTTGTCACAAACCGTAACGGCAGTCTGTGGAAATTGAATATTGACGATGTTGATTTTGCGCGGTTTTCCCAGGCGAAATTATTATCACTGGCCAGTATTTTCAACAGTCCACTATTGGATGGTAAAGCGCTAACAGAAATTTTTACGCAAGCTAAAGCCCGGCAGATGATTATCTGTGCCGATATGATCAAACCGCGGTTGAATGAAACGCTGGATGATATTTGCGAAGCATTGAGTTATGTCGATTATCTGTTTCCTAATTATGCCGAGGCAAAATTACTCACCGGGAAAGAGACACTGGATGAAATTGCTGACTGCTTTCTTGCGTGCGGCGTAAAAACGGTGGTGATTAAAACGGGTAAAGACGGCTGCTTTATCAAGCGTGGTGACATGACGATGAAGGTGCCGGCGGTCGCAGGAATAACCGCCATCGACACCATTGGCGCGGGCGATAACTTTGCTTCAGGTTTTATTGCGGCACTGTTAGAAGGCAAAAATCTGCGTGAATGCGCACGCTTTGCCAATGCAACGGCGGCTATCTCGGTTCTAAGCGTCGGTGCCACCACCGGCGTAAAAAACAGAAAGCTGGTCGAACAATTGCTGGAAGAATACGAAGGATAATGAAGGCAAATGAAAAAGATACCTTTAGGCACAACGGATATTACGCTTTCGCGAATGGGGTTGGGGACATGGGCCATTGGCGGCGGTCCTGCATGGAATGGCGATCTCGATCGGCAAATATGTATTGATACGATTCTTGAAGCCCATCGTTGCGGCATTAACCTGATTGATACTGCACCAGGATATAACTTTGGCAATAGTGAAGTTATCGTCGGTAATGACTCCAACTTATTGATAGTGTTTTATGTTCAGATAATGCCCGATGACTTTGTCATGCAGCTCCACCGA
>NZ_JAYQWM010000084.1:0-14382 GCF_036662595.1 Escherichia sp. Lx600-2
CGGTGGAGCTGCATGACAAAGTCATCGGGCATTATCTGAACATAAAACACTATCAATAAGTTGGAGTCATTACCGACCCTGAATACACCCGCCGTGGGGTTGCCAGTGCTTTGTTAAAACCTTGGATTAAGTCTGAATCCGAACTTACGGTGGACGCCAGCATAACCGCAAAACCCTTTTTTGAACGTTATGGTTTTCAGACAGTTAAGCAGCAGCGCGTTGAATGCCGGGGAGCGTGGTTTACTAATTTTTCTATGCGATATAAACCGCAACATTAAATCCAGCTTGCAAGGAAAATAACGCCCGCCTGGTATGTGCGCGTTTTCTTATTCCACAAACTGCAAGGAGGTAAATCATGACAAATCCTTTATCAATGACTCTTTGCAGACCTTTCCAGGATTAATTCTTTTTTTCTTGCCCTGGATTCGTCTGCCATTTCCTGATTTTTATATTTATATACTCTAAATAATTCGAGTTGCAGGAAGGCGACAAGCGAGTGAATCCCCAGTCACTTACATAAGTAAGTGACTGGGGTGAACGAACGCAGTCGCAGTTCATGCAACTTGAAGTATGACGAGTATAAATGGAATGGTACATGGGCAAATATATTCGTCCCTTATCCGATGCGGTATTTACCATCGCATCTGATGACCTGTGGATCGAGAGTTTAGCGATCCAACAATTACACACCACGGCAAATTTACCCAACATGCAGCGCGTAGTGGGGATGCCAGATTTACACACCCCGGACGCGGCTACCCGATTGGCGCAGCGTTCTTCTCTGTTGGTCGTTTTTACCCGGCAAGACGTCGCGGTAACGGTGCTGGAAACCGAAGCCGGGCGTTATCCTGACACGCTGCGTTCGTCGGGGCCGGGCGGTCAACATGTCAATAAAACCGACTCGGCGGTACGCGCCACGCATCTGGCATCCGGTATTAGCGTGAAGGTTCAGTCAGAGCGCAGCCAGCATGCTAACAAACGGCTGGCGCGATTGCTGATTGCCTGGAAGCTGGGGCAGCAGCAACAGGAAAATAGCGCGGCGCTGAAATCGCAGCGGCGAATGTTCCATCACCAGATTGAACGTGGCAACCCGCGACGGACATTTACAGGGATGGCTTTTATCGAAGGATAATGAAGGATGAAACTGCCGGAAGGTGATTGAACGCCATCCGGCAGCAAATCAAATAATTACTTCGTCGGAATTTCTTTCAGCAGTTCAGTCAGCAGTGTCCAGTAATGACCTACGCTTTCGATGTGAACTTGCTCATCCGGAGAGTGTGGACCGGTGATAGTTGGCCCGATAGAAACCATGTCCATTTCCGGATACGGTTTTTTGAACAGACCACATTCCAGGCCCGCGTGGATAATCTGGATGTTCGGCGTCTTGTTGAACAGGCGCTGATAGGTTTCACGTACCAGATGCATCACCGGAGAATTAGCGTCCGGCTGCCAGCCAGGATATGCGCCTTTCGCTTCGGTTTTCGCGCCAGCCAGTTTACCCAGCGAATCCAGCATGCTCACCACGTAGTCTTTACCGCTGTCGATCAGAGAACGGATCAGGCAGTGAATTTCTACGTTATTGTCAGTCATGGTCACCACACCGACGTTCAGGGAGGTTTCGACCACACCTTTTGCCACGTCGGAATTGCGGATCACACCGTTCGGGGTGGCGTTCAGCAGACGAATAAAGGTATCGCGAGATTTCGCAATCAGGGCAGCTTTATCGTTCGCTACAGAGTCCAGCAACAAGGCCAGATTTTTCTCTTTCTCTGCCAGCTCGTTTTTCAGGATCTCCTGATAGGTATTCACCAGAGATTTCAGGGCGTCGACTTTATCAGCTGCGACAGCAATGGTCGCAAAGGCTTCACGCGGGATGGCGTTACGCAGTGTGCCGCCGTTGAAATCAATAAGACGCAGATCCAGTTCTTCTGCATGACCCGCCAGGAAGCGCACCAGCAGTTTGTTGGCATTACCCAGGCCAACGTGGATTTCACCGCCGGAGTGACCGCCTTTCAGACCTTTTAAGGTTAACTTGAAGGTTTCAAAACCAGCTGGAACCGCTTCACGATCTAAATGCAGGTTGGAGGTGAAGTCGATACCCCCCGCGCAACCCATGTAGATTTCACCTTCTTCTTCGGAGTCGGTGTTAATCAGAATATCAGCCTGCAACCAGTTGCTCTGTAAGCCAAAAGCACCGTCCATACCGGCTTCTTCGGTCATGGTTAGCAGCACTTCCAGCGGACCGTGAACCACGTTTTCGTCAGCCAGAACCGCCAGTGCAGAGGCCATACCAATGCCGTTATCCGCACCCAGCGTGGTGCCGCGCGCTTTAACCCATTCGCCATCAATATAAGGCTGGATAGGATCTTTCGTGAAGTCATGCACGGTGTCGTTATTTTTCTGCGGCACCATATCGAGGTGGGCCTGCAAGACGACCGGTTTACGATTTTCCATACCTGCTGTAGCAGGTTTACGAATCAGGATATTACCTACCTGATCGCGTTCGACATGGAAACCTTTCTCTTTTGCCCAACCAACAATGTATTCAGCGAGTTGCTCTTCATGATAGGACGGGTGAGGAATAGAACAGATTTTGGCAAAAATATCCCACAGCGGCTGTGGAGATAATTGAGACAGTTCAGACACGTTAAGTCTCCTTGTCGATCACCCGCAAAACAGTATTGCAGGTCACAGGGTTAGCAGAAAATGTTGTCAACACAAGACAGGCTTGCGAGATATGTTTGAGAATACCACTTTATCCCGCGTCAGGGAGAGGCAGTGCGTAAAAAGACGCGGACTCATGTGAAATACTGGTTTTTAGTGCGCCAGATCTCTATAATCTCGCGCAACCTATTTTCCCCTCGAACACTTTTTAAGCCGTAGATAAACAGGCTGGGACACTTCACATGAGCGAAAAATACATCGTCACCTGGGACATGTTGCAGATCCATGCACGTAAACTCGCAAGCCGACTGATGCCTTCTGAACAATGGAAAGGCATTATTGCCGTAAGCCGTGGCGGTCTGGTACCGGGTGCGTTACTGGCGCGTGAACTGGGTATTCGTCATGTCGATACCGTTTGTATTTCCAGCTACGATCACGACAACCAGCGCGAGCTTAAAGTGCTGAAACGCGCAGAAGGCGATGGCGAAGGCTTCATCGTTATTGATGACCTGGTGGATACCGGTGGTACTGCGGTTGCGATTCGTGAAATGTATCCAAAAGCGCACTTTGTCACCATCTTTGCAAAACCGGCTGGTCGTCCGCTGGTTGATGATTATGTTGTTGATATCCCGCAAGATACCTGGATCGAACAGCCGTGGGATATGGGCGTCGTATTCGTCCCGCCAATCTCCGGTCGCTAATCTTTTCAACGCCTGGCACTGCCGGGCGTTGTTCTTTTTAACTTCAGGCGAGTTACAATAGTTTCCAGTAAGTATTCTGGAGGCTGCATCCATGACACAGGCAAACCTGAGCGAAACCCTGTTCAAACCCCGCTTTAAACATCCTGAAACCTCGACGCTAGTCCGCCGCTTTAATCACGGCGCACAACCGCCTGTGCAGTCGGCCCTTGATGGTAAAACCATCCCTCACTGGTATCGCATGATTAACCGTCTGATGTGGATCTGGCGCGGCATTGACCCACGCGAAATCCTCGACGTCCAGGCACGTATTGTGATGAGCGATGCCGAACGTACCGACGATGATTTATACGATACGGTGATTGGCTACCGTGGCGGCAACTGGATTTATGAGTGGGCCACCCAGGCGATGGTGTGGCAACAAAAAGCCTGTGCGGAAGAAGATCCGCAACTCAGTGGTCGTCACTGGCTGCATGCGGCTACGTTGTACAACATTGCCGCCTATCCTCATCTGAAAGGAGATGACCTGGCCGAGCAAGCGCAGGCTTTGTCAAACCGCGCCTATGAAGAGGCCGCTCAGCGTCTACCGGGCACGATGCGGCAGATGGAGTTTACCGTACCCGGCGGTGCGCCCATCACCGGCTTTTTGCATATGCCGAAAGGCGATGGCCCGTTCCCGACGGTATTAATGTGTGGTGGTCTGGATGCGATGCAGACGGACTATTACAGCCTGTATGAACGTTATTTTGCGCCGCGCGGCATTGCGATGCTGACTATTGATATGCCGTCGGTGGGCTTTTCTTCAAAATGGAAGCTCACCCAGGACTCCAGCCTGTTGCATCAGCACGTCTTAAAGGCACTGCCTAACGTACCGTGGGTGGATCACACTCGCGTCGCGGCCTTTGGTTTCCGTTTCGGCGCTAACGTTGCCGTGCGTCTGGCATACCTTGAATCGCCGCGTCTGAAAGCGGTTGCCTGTCTTGGTCCGGTAGTTCATACCCTGTTGAGTGATTTTAAGTGCCAGCAACAGGTGCCGGAAATGTATCTTGACGTTCTGGCCAGTCGTTTGGGGATGCATGATGCTTCCGACGAAGCGTTGCGCGTGGAGCTGAATCGCTATTCATTAAAAGTGCAAGGATTGCTGGGACGTCGCTGCCCAACGCCAATGTTATCAGGCTACTGGAAGAACGATCCGTTCAGCCCGGAAGAGGACTCACGCTTAATCACCTCATCATCTGCTGACGGTAAATTATTAGAGATCCCATTTAACCCGGTGTATCGGAATTTTGACAAAGGTCTTCAGGAAATCACAGAATGGATCGAAAAACGTTTGTGTTAAAAATTTGCTAAATTTTGCCAATTTGGTAAAACAGTTGCATCACAACAGGAGATAGCAATGACGTTACCGAGTGGACACCCGAAGAGCAGATTGATCAAAAAATTTACCGCACTAGGCCCGTATATTCGTGAAGGTAAGTGCGAAGATAATCGATTCTTTTTCGATTGTCTGGCTGTATGCGTCAACGTGAAACCGGCACCGGAAGTGCGTGAGTTCTGGGGCTGGTGGATGGAGCTTGAAGCGCAGGAATCCCGTTTTACCTACAGTTACCAGTTTGGTCTGTTCGATAAAGCAGGCGACTGGAAGAGCGTTCCGGTAAAAGACACTGAAGTGGTTGAACGACTGGAGCACACCCTGCGTGAGTTTCACGAGAAACTGCGTGAACTGCTGACGACGCTGAATCTGAAGCTGGAACCGGCGGATGATTTTCGTGACGAGCCGGTGAAGTTAACGGCGTGAGTGAAATGTGCCGGATGCATCACATCCGGCAATAATCATTAAAACTGATAGGTCATGCCAACCGCGACAATATCATCATTATTAATATTCAATTTGTTATCGCTATCCAGTTGGTTGATTTTATAATCAACAAACGCTGACATATTTTTGTTGAAATAATATGTAGCCCCGACATCGATATAATTGACCAGATCTTCATCACCGATACCTTCAATATCTTTCCCTTTCGATAAGACATAACCCAGCGATGGACGCAGACCAAAATCAAACTGGTATTGAGCGACCGCTTCAAAGTTCTGTGTCTTATTGGCAAAGCCGCCAGTTATTGGCGTCATTTTGCGTGTTTCAGAATAAAAAGTTGCCAGATAAATATTATTGGCATCGTATTTCAGACCTGTAGCCCATGCTTCTGCACGCTTGCCTGTGCCACGGCTTTGCAGGTTCTGCTCGTTGGTGCGATCTGAGTTGGTATAGGCCCCACTAATGGCGAAATCGCTGCCGCCAAAGTCATATGTCAATGACGTGCCGAAGCCATCGCCGTTTTGCTTTTTAACGTCGCGGTTTTCGTTTTTCCCTTGATATTGCAGGGTTAAGTTTAGGCCATCGATAACGCCGAAGAAGTCGGTGTTCCGATACGTCGCCAGACCGCTGGCGCGTTTGGTCATAAAGTTGTCGGTCTGCGCCGAGGAGTCGCCACCAAATTCCGGGAACATATCGGTCCAGGCTTCCACGTCATACAACGCGCCCAGGTTACGACCATAATCGAAAGAACCCAAATCTTTATATTTCAACCCGGCAAAAGCGAGACGCGTTTTTTGCTGTGCAGTATCACTCTCTGCTTTATTACCGGCAAACTCTGCTTCCCAACGACCATAACCAGTCAGTTGATCGTTAATTTGTGTTTCGCCTTTAAAACCAAAACGGATATAACTCTGGTCGCCATCTTTACTGTCGTTATCACTCATATAATGCATGGCTTTAACTTTGCCATAGACATCCAGTTTATTACCGTCTTTGTTATATATTTCTGCGGCCTGTACGGATGCAGATGCCACAATGCCCATCACCACTAATGCCAGAGTGCTCTTTTTCATTTTCATTCCTGATTTTAATTAACGCGCGAATATTCAGCGGGAGAGTCCCGTTGAAAACAGGAAAGTTTTTAACCTGAGATTGTTAAAGATATATTACAGATTAATAATATTCTTAAAATGTGGTAATTTATTAAATCTGTAATAAAAGCGTAAACAACTGCCGCTACGCTTGCTGATCCCGCGCAACAAAACGCCATGCTTTGCTCGCAGATGGTTGGCAACCGACGACAGTCCTGCTAAAACGTTCGTTTGATATCATTTTTCCTAAAATTGAATGGCAGAGAATCATGAGTGACAGCCAGACGCTGGTGGTAAAACTCGGCACCAGTGTGCTAACAGGCGGATCGCGCCGCCTGAACCGTGCCCATATCGTTGAACTTGTTCGCCAGTGCGCGCAGTTACATGCCGCCGGGCATCGGATTGTTATTGTGACGTCAGGCGCGATCGCCGCCGGACGTGAGCACCTGGGTTACCCGGAATTGCCAGCGACTATCGCCTCGAAACAACTGCTGGCGGCGGTAGGGCAGAGTCGACTGATTCAACTGTGGGAACAGCTGTTTTCGATTTATGGCATTCACGTCGGGCAAATGCTGCTGACCCGTGCTGATATGGAAGACCGTGAACGCTTCCTGAACGCCCGCGACACCCTGCGTGCGTTGCTCGATAACAATATCGTTCCGGTAATCAATGAGAACGATGCTGTCGCTACGGCAGAGATTAAAGTCGGCGATAACGACAACCTTTCTGCACTGGCGGCGATTCTGGCGGGTGCCGATAAACTGTTGTTACTGACCGATCAAAAAGGTTTGTATACCGCTGACCCGCGCAGTAATCCGCAGGCAGAATTGATAAAAGATGTTTACGGTATTGATGACGCACTGCGCGCGATTGCCGGTGACAGCGTTTCAGGCCTCGGAACTGGCGGCATGAGTACCAAATTGCAGGCCGCGGACGTGGCTTGCCGTGCGGGTATCGACACCATTATTGCCGCGGGCAGCAAGCCGGGCGTTATTGGTGATGTGATGGAAGGCATTTCCGTCGGTACGCTGTTCCATGCCCAGGCGACTCCGCTTGAAAACCGTAAACGCTGGATTTTCGGTGCGCCGCCTGCGGGTGAAATCACGGTAGATGAAGGGGCAACCGCCGCCATTCTTGAACGCGGCAGCTCCCTGTTGCCGAAAGGCATTAAAAGCGTGACTGGCAACTTCTCGCGTGGTGAAGTCATCCGCATTTGTAACCTCGAAGGTCGCGATATCGCCCACGGCGTCAGTCGTTACAACAGCGATGCATTACGCCGTATTGCCGGACACCACTCGCAAGAAATTGATGCAATACTGGGATATGAATACGGCCCGGTTGCCGTTCACCGTGATGACATGATTACCCGTTAAGGAGCTGGCCGATGCTAGAACAAATGGGCATTGCCGCGAAGCAAGCCTCGTATAAATTAGCGCAACTTTCCAGCCGCGAAAAAAATCGCGTGCTGGAAAAAATCGCCGATGAACTGGAAGCACAAAGCGAAATCATCCTCAACGCTAACGCCCAGGATGTTGCTGACGCGCGAGCCAATGGCCTTAGCGAAGCGATGCTTGACCGTCTGGCACTGACGCCCGCACGGCTGAAAGGCATTGCCGACGATGTACGTCAGGTGTGCAACCTCGCCGATCCGGTGGGGCAGGTAATCGATGGCGGCGTACTGGACAGCGGCCTGCGTCTTGAGCGTCGTCGCGTACCGCTGGGGGTTATTGGCGTGATTTATGAAGCGCGCCCGAACGTGACGGTTGATGTCGCTTCGCTGTGCCTGAAAACCGGTAATGCGGTGATCCTGCGCGGTGGCAAAGAAACCTGTCGCACTAACGCGGCAACGGTGGCGGTGATTCAGGACGCCCTAAACTCTTGTGGCTTACCGGCGGGTGCCGTGCAGGCGATTGATAATCCTGACCGTGCGCTGGTCAGTGAAATGCTGCGTATGGATAAATACATCGACATGCTGATCCCGCGTGGTGGCGCTGGTCTGCATAAACTGTGCCGCGAACAGTCGACGATCCCGGTGATCACAGGTGGTATAGGCGTATGCCATATTTATGTTGATGAAAGTGCAGAGATCGCTGAAGCCCTGAAAGTAATCGTCAACGCGAAAACCCAGCGTCCGAGCACATGTAATACGGTTGAAACGTTGCTGGTAAATAAAAACATCGCCGATAGCTTCCTGCCCGCATTAAGCAAACAAATGGCGGAAAGCGGCGTGACATTACACGCAGATGCAGCTGCGCTGACACAGTTGCAAGCAGGCCCCGCGAAGGTGGTGGCGGTTAAAGCGGAAGAGTATGACGATGAGTTTCTGTCATTAGATTTGAACGTCAAAATCGTCAGCGATCTTGACGATGCCATCGCCCATATTCGTGAACACGGCACACAACACTCCGATGCGATCCTGACCCGCGATATGCGCAACGCCCAGCGTTTTGTTAACGAAGTGGATTCGTCCGCTGTTTACGTTAACGCCTCTACGCGTTTTACCGACGGCGGCCAGTTTGGACTGGGTGCGGAAGTGGCGGTAAGCACACAAAAACTCCACGCGCGTGGCCCAATGGGGCTGGAAGCACTGACCACTTACAAGTGGATCGGCATTGGTGATTACACCATTCGTGCGTAAATAAAACCGGGTGATGCAAAAGTAGCCATTTGATTCACAAGGCCATTGACGCATCGCCCGGTTAGTTTTAACCTTGTCCACCGTGATTCACGTTCGTGAACATGTCCTTTCAGGGCCGATATAGCTCAGTTGGTAGAGCAG
Source organism: Escherichia sp. Lx600-2 (assembly GCF_036662595.1). Lineage (NCBI taxonomy): Bacteria > Pseudomonadati > Pseudomonadota > Gammaproteobacteria > Enterobacterales > Enterobacteriaceae > Escherichia > Escherichia sp. Lx600-2. The sequence goes on from NZ_JAYQWM010000084.1 coordinate 9,052, forward strand.
CGCATTCGTAATGCGAAGGTCGTAGGTTCGACTCCTATTATCGGCACCATTTAAATCAATAAGTTACCTCGCATTTAAGTAAACTACGTTCTCCTCTTGTGCCGTATTTGTGCCATTGCGACTTATAATCGCATCGATTTTGCTCGCGTGCTCGGTGAGATGCCCGGCTGAAAGGTGGGCGTATCTTTGAACCATTTCGAGAGTTTCCCATCCTCCCATCTCTTTAAGCGCAAGAAGAGAGACACCGGACTGAACCAGCCAGCTTGCCCAGGTATGCCTCAGGTCATGGAAGCGGAAGTTGCTAATGCCTGCCCGCTTTAACGCTCCCTTCCATGCCTTGTTGCTGTCGGTTCTCATCTTCCTTACCGCTGCTGTTTTTGTTCCGTCGCTTCGGTAGGCAGGTTTGGTGTGGACAAATACCCATCTCTTATGGAGCCCCTGCTGTTTTCTTAATATCTGGCATGCGGTTTCGTTAAGAGGAACTCCGATCGCATTGCCAGCTTTTGTTTCATCAGGGTGCATCCATGCCATTTTCTTATCCAGATCGACCTGTGACCACTCAAGGTCTGTAACGTTGGAACGGCGAAGGCCTGTCGTGATTGCAAACATGACCACAGGGAAGAAATGAGGAGCAATTTCTGCAAACAGGCGCTTCGATTCCTCCTCTGTAAGCCATCTGATTCGTCCATTCTTAACGCGTGGTGTTGATATTTTGGGCGTCCTGTCAAGCCATCCCCATTCAACAGCCATATTGAGAATAGCGCGAAGTATTGCCAGATGCCGCGTCTTCGTTCCTTTGCTTGCCAGCTTTGGTTTATACTCCGGCACTGGCTTGCCAAGCCGCAAACACCTGTCCCGGCTCATCTCCCAGTTCAGGCGATGGCGGCGGTTTTCCATCCCGTCTACCGCCTCCATTATTTTTTCTGTTGTTATGTCAGAGAGAATGGTTTCTCTGAAGTGCAACATCCAGAACGATATAATGCTCTTGTCATCATCAATGGACTTCTTATCCGATTTCTCACGCAGCCACCGTATGCAGGCTTCCTTGAATAGCTTTTTCGGTGATTCCCCGAGATTTTTTACTCTCCACGCTTCTGCTTTCAGACGATCGTGAAGTTCTTGCGCTTGCCTTTTGTCCGATGTTTCAAGAGAGCGTCTAACTCTTGATCCATCTGGCGCGACGAAATCGCAGTGCCACGTGCCACCGCGTAGTTTGATTGACATGCTTTAACCTCCTGCACATCAACCGCATTCACCGCGCTATTGTGTCTCACAGACTTAAGCGCCGCAATGCAGTCTGACTTGCAAATGCGATATGGGCTTTTAGGTTTATCTGGATTTATCTTTGCGGCCTGAAGTCGTCCACTTCGTATCCACTGTGTGATAGTGCCTTTGTCTACCTTCAGATACGACGCAGCTTCTTCACGAGTGAAGATTTCTTCTTCCACCTGGAATCTCCATTTGTTGGATTGACATGATTGCGGTAGGTCTGGATATCTTGAGAAATGAACAGGCCTCATCGAGTGTGAGGCTGTATGATTCCATGGTTACCTCTGCTTTTTGAACGCATGTCACGTAACTTCTTAATGTGTTCTGCCGTTTCGATCTCTTCTGCTATCCGATCTGCATCAGCTTTATTCACAGGTTCAAAGTCATGATTAAAGCGGAACATGCTGGCGATACATGTTCTGCCTTTACGGATGTAGTGAACTTTGTTGTGGGTAGAACGCAGGATTTTGCAGGGAGTGCCGTGGTGGTCAACGTACCAGGTGTTAGGAAAAATGATTCTGAACATTTTTACACCTCAGTTGGACGATGTTGAAATTTGCTGCTTTGAGGCCATCACAATCCCCATTGTTTGTTCTTAAGTTCGATCTCCTCCTGGCAACTTGCACAAGTCCGACAACCCTGAACGGCCAGGCGTCTTCGTTCATCTATGGGATCGCCACACTCACAACAATGAGTGGCAGATATAACCTGGTGGTTCAGACGACGCATTTTTATTGCTGTATTGCGCTGTAATTCTTCGATTTCTGATGCTGAATCAATGATGTCTGCCATCTTCCATTAATCCCTGAATTGTTGGTTAATACGCTTGAGGGTGAATGCGAATAATAAAAAAGGAGCCTGTAGCTCCCTGATGATTTTGCTTTTCATGTTCATCGCTCCTTAAAGACGCCGTTTAACATGCCGATCGCCAGGCTTAAATGAGTCGGTGTGAATCCCATCAGCGTTACCGTTTCGCGGTGCTTCTTCAGTACGCTACGGCAAATGTCATCGACGTTTTTATCCGGAAACTGCTGTCTGGCTTTTTTGATTTCAGAATTAGCCTGACGGGCTATGCTGCGAAGGGCGTTTTCCTGCTGAGGTGTCATTGAACAAGTCCCATGTCGGCAAGCATAAGCACACAGAATATGAAGCCCGCTGCCAGAAAAATGCATTCCGTGGTTGTCATGCAGCCTCCCGACGGGCAAGAATCCTTGAGCCGAACGCCATCAACTCTCCACGATCAACGGTCGTAAAGTGGCAGTGTGTACGGGGGTATGGGTGCCAGATAATGAGCATCGAGCCTTTATTATTTCCACTGACGGGTTTCCCGGTGAGTGGGTTAATAAATACCAGTCGTCCTGCCGTGATGAATCTGACCTCACTGGCGGTTTGTATCGCTTCATGAAACCATCCGACAGATGTGTCAGCAGGCAATAACATTACACATCCCACACTACTGAATTTGTTTTCAGTGGCTGCCTTTTTCACAAAAGGGGAAATATTGCTGTATGGTGGATTCAACCAGACATAACCAGAGGCATATCCCATTGCTTCAGGCCATGAAGTGGTTAATGTGTTCTGCTCCTGTGAGATAAAAAGCCGACATAGTCGGTTTTTTTCGCTGGCTGCAGCATCAAGTTGAAAAACGAACTCTGCATTAAGCGCAGCAAAAATCTCTGGTGGTGTTCGCCAGCTGTCGCGATGTTCGGCAGGAGTATTGCTTCCGGTGAAATCAGTCATACAGCCCCCCCCGTTTATTATTTATCTCCTCAGCCAGCCGCTGTGCTTTCAGTGGATTTCTGATAACAGAAAGGCCGGGAAATACCCAGCCTCGCTTTGTAACGGAGTAGATGAAAGTGATCGCGCCTACCCGGATATTATCGCGAGGATGCTTCATCGCCATTGCTCCCCAAATACAAAACCAATTTCAGCCAGTGCCTCGTCCATTTTTTCGATGAACTCCGGCACCATCTCGTCAAAATTCGCCATGTACTTTTCATCCCGCTCAACCACGACATAATGCAGGCCTTCACGCTTCATGCGCGGGTCATAGTTGGCAAAGTACCAGGCATCTTTTCGCGTCACCCACATGCTGTACTGCACCTGGGCCATGTAAGCCGACTTTATGGCCTCGAAACCACCGAGCCGGAACTTCATGAAATCCCGGGAGGTAAACGGGCATTTCAGCTCAAGGCCATTGCCGTCACTGCATAAACCATCGGGAGAGCAGGCGGTGCGCATACTTTCGTCGCGATAGATGATCGGGGATTCAGTAACATTCACGCCGGAAGTGAATTCAAACAGAGTTCTGGCGTCGTTCTCGTACTGTTTTCCCCATGCCAGCGCCTTAGCATTAACTTCCGGAGCCACACCGGTGCAAACCTCAGCCAGCAGGGTGTGGAAGTAGGACATTTTCATGTCAGGCCACTTCTTTCCTGAGCGGGGCTTTGCTATCACGTTGTGAACTTCTGAAGCGGTGATGACGCCGAGCCGTAATTTGTGCCATGCGTCATCCCCCTGTTCGACAGCTCTTACGTCGATCCCGGTACGCTGCAGTATAATGTCCGGTGTCATGCTGCCACCTTCTGCTCAGTGGCTTTCTGTTTCAGGAATCCAAGAGCTTTCACTGCTTCGGCCTGTGTCAGTTCTGACGATGCGCGAATGTCGCGGCGAAATATCTGGGAACAGAGCGGCAATAAGTCGTCATCCCATGTTTTATCCAGGGCGATCAGCAGAGTGTTAATCTCCTGCATGGTTTCATCGTTAACCGGAGTGATGTCGCGTTCTGGCTGACGTTCTGCAGTGTATGCAGTATTTTCGACAATGCGCTCGGCTTCATCCTTGTCATAGATACCAGCAAATCCGAAGGCCAGACGGGCACACTGAATCATGGCTTTATGCCGTAACATCCGTTTGGGATGCGACTGCCACGGCCCCGTGATTTCTCTGCCTTCGCGAGTTTTGAATGGTTCGCGGCGGCATTCATCCATCCATTCGGTAACGCAGATCGGATGATTACGGTCCTTGCGGTAAATCCGGCATGTACAGGATTCATTGTCCTGCTCAAAGTCCATGCCATCAAACTGCTGGTTTTCATTGATGATGCGGGACCAGCCATCAACGCCCACCACCGGAACGATGCCGTTCTGCTTATCAGGGAAGGCGTAAATTTCTTTCGTCCACGGATTAAGGCCGTACTGGTTGGCGACGATCAACAATGCGATGAACTGCGCATCGCTGGCATCACCTTTAAATGCCGTCTGGCGAAGAGTGGTGATCAGTTCCTGTGGGTCGACAGAATCCATGCCGACACGTTCAGCCAGCTTCCCAGCCAGCGTTGCGAGTGCTGTACTCATCCGTTTTATACCTCTGAATCAATATCAACCTGGTGGTGAGCAATGGTTTCAACCATGTACCGGATGTGTTCTGCCATGCGCTCCTGAAACTCAACATCGTCATCGAACGCACGGGTAATGGCTTTTTTGCTGACCCCGTGGCGTTGCAAATGATCGATGCATAGCGATTCAAACAGGTGCTGGGGCAGGCCTTTTTCCATGTCGTCTGCCAGTTCTGCCTCTTTCTCTTCACGGGCGATCTGCTGGTAGTGACGCGCCCAGCTCTGAGCCTCAAGACGATCCTGAATGTAATAAGCGTTCATGGCTGAACTCCTGAAAATGGCTGTGAAAATATCGCCCGCGAAATGCCAGGCTGATTAGGAAAACAGGAAAGGGGATTAGTGATTCAGGCCGTTGCCTCGTCCGTCGAGAAAAACTTCCACGAGCAAATCACGGGTATAAGTGCGCTCGATGCCGCGATGCAGATATAGCCGTCCGCGTAAATTAGCTGATGCTGTCCAGGTACCATCTTTGTGTTTGACCAGCATTCCTGGCATGACCGCACCGCGATTAACGGTCTGCGTTCCGTAATGTTGATGAACCATAAAAACTCCTGCCCGTAAGCTGGGCTGCTGAACATATAAAGACTTCTGGGTAATGACTCCAACTTATTGATAGTGTTTTATGTTCAGATAATGCCCGATGACTTTGTCATGCAGCTCCACCG
>NZ_JAYQWM010000085.1:0-14318 GCF_036662595.1 Escherichia sp. Lx600-2
CCGCTTTTCGTTTCAAAGAATAAACCTATCGAATATGGCTTAACGGATGTTGATGGCATTTTAGTATTGCGGTTATTAGGTTCTCAAACTGAACCTATGATGGCTTGCTTTGTGCAAATTTGGCAAGCAACAAGGCAGCACTGGCTAGGTTATTGCCCTGAACCACCACGAATTTGGGCAACTTAAACGTTATTTTTAGGAGCAAAAATGGAACTAACACCAAGAGAGAAAGATAAATTATTGCTTTTTACCGCCGGGCTTGTTGCGCAAAAGCGCTTAGATCGTGGATTAAAACTCAACTATCCAGAAGCGGTTGCGTTGATCAGTTGTGAGATTATGGAAGGCGCTCGCGATGGTAAAACCGTCGCACAATTAATGAGTGAAGGCCGTACCATCTTAACCGCCGATCAAGTCATGGAAGGTGTCCCCGAAATGATCAAAGACGTCCAAGTGGAATGCACATTCCCTGACGGCACTAAACTTGTTTCCATTCATGACCCAATTGTATAGGTAGCAATATGATCCCCGGTGAAATTAAAGTTAACTCAGCTTTAGGTGACATCGTACTCAATGCAGGTCGAGAAACCCAAACCGTCCAAGTCGCTAACCATGGTGATCGCCCTATTCAGATTGGCTCTCATTACCATTTTTATGAAGTGAACGACGCCCTTAAATTTGAGCGGGAAGCGACGTTAGGCTTTCGTTTAAATATCCCTGCGGGTATGGCCGTTCGTTTTGAACCAGGCCAAAGCCGTACGGTTGAGTTAGTCGCATTTAGTGGCAAAAGAGAAATTTATGGCTTCCATGGCAAAGTCATGGGCAAGTTAAAGAGTGAGAATTAATAATGAAAACTATCTCACGGCAAGCTTACGCTGATATGTTTGGTCCAACAACAGGTGACCGCTTACGCTTAGCAGATACCGAGTTATTTTTAGAGATCGAAAAAGATTTCACCACTTACGGTGAGGAAGTTAAATTTGGCGGTGGTAAAGTCATCCGTGACGGCATGGGGCAAAGCCAAGTCACGAGTGACCAATGTGTTGATGTCCTAATCACCAACGCCATTATTTTAGACCATTGGGGGATCGTCAAAGCAGATATCGGTATTAAAAATGGCCGTATTGCCGGTATTGGTAAAGCAGGTAATCCTGACGTTCAACCCAACGTAGATATTGTTATTGGCCCGGGAACAGAAGTGGTTGCCGGTGAAGGTAAAATTATTACCGCAGGCGGTGTCGATACCCATATTCACTTCATTTGCCCACAGCAAGCAGAAGAAGGTTTGGTATCTGGAGTTACTACATTTATAGGCGGTGGAACGGGCCCTGTAGCTGGTACTAATGCGACGACAGTAACGCCCGGTATCTGGAACATGTACCGCATGTTAGAAGCAGTAGACGAGTTACCCATCAATGTGGGCCTGTTTGGTAAAGGCTGCGTAAGCAAACCTGAAGCTATCCGCGAACAAATCGAAGCAGGTGCAATTGGCCTTAAAATCCATGAGGACTGGGGCGCAACCCCAATGGCAATTGATAACTGCCTAAATGTCGCAGATGAAATGGATGTGCAAGTCGCTATCCACTCAGATACCTTAAATGAAGGTGGGTTTTATGAGGAAACCGTCAAAGCCATTGCTGGACGAGTGATCCACGTATTCCATACTGAAGGTGCTGGGGGTGGTCATGCCCCTGATGTGATCAAATCTGTGGGTGAGCCCAATATTCTACCCGCTTCAACCAACCCAACTATGCCGTATACCATCAACACGGTGGACGAACATTTGGATATGTTGATGGTTTGCCATCATCTCGACCCTTCTATTCCTGAAGATGTCGCTTTTGCCGAGTCGCGAATTCGGCGTGAAACCATTGCAGCAGAAGATATTTTGCATGACATGGGAGCAATTTCTGTCATGTCCTCTGATTCGCAAGCAATGGGGCGTGTTGGCGAGGTTATCATTCGCACTTGGCAATGCGCTCATAAAATGAAATTGCAGCGTGGCACCCTAGAAGGGGATACACCGGAAAGTGACAATAACCGAATTAAACGCTATGTCGCTAAATACACAATTAACCCCGCTATCGCCCATGGCATTGCCCATGAAGTCGGGTCGATTGAAAAAGGTAAACTCGCGGATATCGTGTTGTGGGACCCTGCCTTTTTTGCCATTAAACCGGCCTTGATTATGAAGGGTGGCATGGTGGCTTATGCCCCTATGGGGGATATTAATGCGGCTATTCCAACGCCTCAACCTGTCCATTATCGCCCAATGTTTGGCGCATTAGGTAAAGCCAAATACCACACTTCGATGATTTTTATGTCGAAAGCCGGCATCGATGCAGGCGTGCCTGAGAAACTAGGCTTACAAAGTCAAATTGGCCGAGTTGAGGGCTGCCGTAACATCACCAAAGCATCCATGATCCACAATAACTATGTGCCTCATATTGAGCTCGACCCACAAACTTACATTGTCAAAGCTGATGGTATTCCATTGGTTTGTGAGCCAGCCACTGAACTCCCCATGGCACAACGTTACTTTTTATTCTGATCCCTAATTGAAGAGCCAGTGCATGAAAAAATTTATTAAAGTTATAGATAACCATGAGGCACCTGATATGCATTTATCATTGTGTTTAACCATGGATGAGCGCACTAAGAGCCGTTTAAAAGTCACCTTAAGTGATGGACAAGAAGCGGGGTTGTTCCTTCCCCGTGGAACAATACTTAAGGAAGGTGATGTATTAGCCACGGAAACTGGGGAATTCGTCACTATCGAAGCCGCAAAAGAGCAAGTTTCGACGGTTTACAGTGATGACCCACTGCTGTTGGCGCGTGTTTGCTATCACTTAGGCAACCGCCACGTTCCTCTGCAAATTGAAGCGGGTTGGTGCCGTTATTTTCACGACCATGTGTTAGATGATATGGCCCGTGGATTAGGTGCAACGGTCAGTGTGGGGCTGGAAAAATACCAACCTGAGCCGGGGGCTTATGGTGGATCATCCGGTGGGCATCATCATCACCATCAACATGACCACGATGAACATCACCACCATTAATAACACTGGAGAAGTTTATCCATGTTAGCAGATTTGCGCTTATATCAACTTGTCAGTCCCTCTTTACCTGTTGGGTCATTCACTTATTCCCAAGGCTTGGAATGGGCGATTGAAAACGGCTGGGTCACCACGCCGGATACTCTTGTAAGCTGGTTAACAGCACAAATGACCCACGCAATTGCGACATTAGAACTTCCTGTTTTGCGGCAAATTCATACACATTTGCTATGTTCCGATATAGAAAAAGTCACCTATTGGTGTGATTTTATGATCTCCAGTCGTGAAACGAAGGAGCTACGCTTAGAGGAGCGCCAGCGAGGTATTGCTTTCGCCCGCTTGCTACCTCAGCTAGGGATTGAGCTTGATACAACCACACAGACCTGCGTTAAGCAAACACAGTTAATGGCGTTTGCTCTTGCGGCAGTCAGTTGGAATATTGATATTGAAAAGCTGTGCAGTGCCTATGCGTGGGGTTGGCTGGAAAACACCGTCATGTCTGGTGTTAAGCTAATCCCTCTTGGGCAAAGTGCTGGACAGAACATCCTATTTACCCTGACAGAACGCATCCCAACCATTGTCGCGCAATCAGCCACTTGGCCTTTAGAAGATATCGGCAGTTTTACTCCTGCCCAAATTATTGCCAGTAGTCGGCATGAAACCCAATACACACGACTTTTTCGTTCATGAGAAATATACAATGCAAGAATATAACCAACCCCTACGAATTGGTGTCGGTGGGCCAGTAGGCTCAGGAAAAACGGCATTACTCGAAGTTTTATGTAAAGCGATGCGCGATACCTACCAAATTGCGGTCGTCACCAATGATATTTATACCCAAGAAGATGCAAAAATACTCACGCGTGCAGAAGCCTTAGACGCTGACCGCATTATCGGCGTAGAAACAGGCGGTTGCCCTCACACTGCCATTCGTGAAGATGCCTCCATGAACCTTGCGGCAGTTGAGGAACTGGCAATGCGCCACAAAAACCTCGATGTCGTATTTGTGGAAAGCGGTGGCGACAATCTAAGTGCAACCTTTAGCCCAGAGCTCGCCGATTTAACGATCTATGTTATTGATGTCGCTGAAGGGGAAAAAATCCCACGTAAGGGCGGCCCGGGTATTACCCATTCTGATTTATTGGTGATCAATAAAATAGACCTCGCTCCGTATGTTGGGGCATCATTAGAGGTTATGGAAGCAGATACCGCAAGAATGCGCCCAATCAAACCTTATGTTTTCACCAACTTGAAGAAAAAAGTAGGCTTAGAGACCATTATCGAGTTTATTATCGATAAAGGTATGCTAAGGCGTTAGTCTGTTAGTTTGCCCTATAGTTTTTTGCCTATAGGGCATCTGATTAACAAATACGTGGTAATGGCTCACTGTGTGGTAAATCTAATAGCCTTGAGGCACCAAAAACCCCGACTAATTTCACTTGTTTTTGCTCTGTGACACAACCAATGGTAGCAGCATTTTCGCCTAATGGATGGCTGCGCAATGCGCCGAGTACTGCGCTTTCTGCGTCAGGTTTAACCACAATCACCAATTTACCTTCATTAGCGAAGTTAAGTGGCTCTAAACCTAATAGCTCACAAACCCCTCTAACAGCAGAAGAAACGGGTAAATCCCCTTCATTCACCGCTATTCCGCACCCACTGGCCTGTGAAAATTCATGCAAAATAGCAGTAACCCCACCACGGGTGGCATCCCGTAATGCACGGACCCCCTCAATATTGCGCAGTGGTTCAATCAATGGCGTTAATACCGCGCAATCACTATTTAGCTCAGCTTCCAAACCAAGCTGTTCTCGTAAGTTTAAGATGGTTGCGCCGTGATCGCCCAAAGTGCCACTCACTATTACCTTGTCACCCGCTTGAATTTGCTGGGCCCCCCAACGGATCTCACTTGGGATCACCCCAATACCAGCAGTGTTAATAAAGACTTTATCGGCAGCTCCACGCTGCACCACTTTAGTATCTCCGGTCACAATCTCAACGCCTGCGGCGGCAGCTGTTGCTGCCATGGATTCAACAATAGTTTGTAATTCAGATAGAAGGAAACCTTCTTCCAATATAAAACCGCAAGAAAGATATTTAGGAATAGCGCCACTCACCGCTACGTCATTAACCGTACCACACACGGCAAGCTTACCAATATTGCCACCAGGGAAAAAAATAGGATCAATCACATAGCTGTCAGTACTAAAAGCTAAACGGTCACCTAAAGCCGTTAACTCCGCCAATGATAACCGCGCTTGGTCCTCCCTTTCATTAAGTGCTTGATTGGCAAATGCCTGCAAAAACAACTGTTCTATCAGTTGCTGCATAGCCTGCCCGCCGCTCCCATGTGCCATCGTCACCACATTGTTAGCATCACGACTCATTTATGCCTCCCGACGATATTGATAATAAGCCGCACAAGCGCCTTCTGAAGAAACCATTAATGCACCAAATGCTGTTTGAGGCGTGCAACGTTTGCCAAATAGAGCACATTCATTCGGTTTACAACGCCCCGTTAAGACATCACCACAACGAGCTTGCGGGTCATCAGCCACTTGATGAGGCTGTATTTGGAAACGTAATTCTGCATCAAAACTTTGATAAGCTTTCGAGAGCTGAACACCTGAACCCGCAATCTCCCCAAGTCCACGCCATTCGCTCGTTGTTTTTAATTCAAAAACATCACCCAATGCTTTTAATGCCAACATATTGCCATGATCAGATACAATACGCTTATATTGGTTTTCTACTTCACAGCGGCCATCTGCAAGTTGGTCAACAAGCATCGCTATGGATTGCAGAATATCAAGTGGTTCAAACCCCGTTACCACCAGCGGTTTATGAAAGTCATCCGTAATAAATTGATAAGGCTGAGAGCCAATCACCATGCTGACATGCCCCGGTGCTAAAAAGCCATCAATACGTACATCAGGTTGTTCTAACAGGCTTTTAAGCGTTGGGATAATAGTAATATGTTGGCAAAATACCGTAAAATTATTGAGCTGACGGCGTTTTGCTTGCTGCAAGGTGATCGCCGTACTCGGCATGGTGGTTTCAAAGCCTAAGCCAAAGAAAACCACTTGGCGTTCAGGCTGCTGTTCAGCTAACGCTAGCGTATCAAGAGGAGAATAAACAATACGTACATCAGCCCCACGTCTTTTGGCATCTAATAATGAGCCTTTTTGACCAGGCACTCGCATGGCATCCCCATAAGTACAAAAAATTACTTCTGGGCGCTCCGCAATTTCAATACAGCCATCGATACGCCCCATCGGTAATACGCAGACAGGGCAGCCCGGCCCATGCACAAATTCAATTTCATCAGGTAAAAGTTGGTCAATACCAAATTTGAAAATAGCATGGGTATGGCCGCCGCACACTTCCATGAGTTGTAATGGGCGGAACTTCGCTTGTGGAATGCCACTCACTCGTTTACGGATATGGCTTAATAATGCCTGCGCTAACGTTGGGTCTCGAAACTCATCGACGTACTGCATCAGAGTCTCCTACTGTTAACCCACTAAAATCGCTCACTTCATGATCTAATTGGCTCATTGCCGTTAAGGCATCTAACGTCGATTGTGCTTCTTCTTCATTAATGATACTCATGGCAAAGCCGACGTGTACTAATACCCATTGGCCTAATAAATCTGAAGTTTCCCCTTCACAAATTAAACCAATATTAACGTCCCGCTTTACACCACACACATCCACTTGCGCCAGTTGGTGAATATCTTCACCCACTGCGACAATTTTTCCCGGAATGCCTAAGCACATAACTGAGTCTCCAGCCACGCTAGCCATGCGTCCATACCATCTCCTTGCGTCGCAGAGACTTGGATCACTTGGATGTTTGGATTCACTTGTTTGGCATTGGCAATACAAGCGTCCACATCAAAATGTAAATAAGGCAGTAAGTCGATTTTATTCAGTAACATAATGTCTGCAGCCGCAAACATATGTGGGTATTTTAAGGGTTTATCTTCCCCTTCCGTTACCGAAAGCACTGCGACTTTATGACGTTCCCCTAAATCAAAACTTGCAGGACATACTAAATTCCCCACATTTTCAATAAATAACAAACTATTATCTTCTAGACCTAAACGTGCGGCCGCATCATGCACCATTTGTGCATCTAAATGGCAACCTTTACCTGTATTCACTTGAATAGCAGGTACTCCCGTTTCACGGATACGCTGCGCATCATTGGTGGTTTGCTGATCCCCCTCGATGACTGCGCAATTTACTTTGCCCCGCATTTTTAATAGGGTTTCAGTTAATAACGTTGTTTTACCCGAACCGGGGCTGGAAACTAAATTTAACGCTAAAATATTTTTTTGGTTAAACCCATCACGGTTATGCTCTGCAAGATGATTGTTTTTATCTAATACATCCATTTCGATTTGCAGCATGCGTTTTTGACTAATCCCCGGTGCATGAGTCCCTGCCTCCCCGTGGCCATAATCCAGATCGTGATGCTCCCCCGCAGGTTTAAAGCTTGATTCTAGAGTTTGATAAACATGTTTGTGCTTATGCTTATGTTTATGTTTTTTTGATTTCGCCTCGACGGGAGCCGGTTCATATTGGTGATAGTGATTATGCACATCACCTTGATGATAATAATGATGATGGATAATAACCGTTTGCCCTTGGTTATCGTCTTGGTGCGAAAGCCCATGATCATGATGATCGTGTCCATGATGGTGATCATTGTCGTGATGATGATCATGAGGGTGGTCATGGTGATGATTATGGTCGTGATGAGGGTCATCGCCCTCGATCTTGCGCTCCCCTGAAGCACACCCACAAGTACTACACATAAGTTTCACTCCCAACAATGAGATTGTTAAATTAGGTTAATACATAATCCATTGAGACTGGTTGATGCACCTCAAACCCAACCTGAAAAACTATTCAACTTCGAGCTCTTTGATGCGTAAACTATCGCCATTCTCAACCTTTAAATTAAAACTCTGACATTGCGGGCAGCCTGATTGGTGGCTTTCGACTTCCACCATTTTACTGCAATCCCAACACCAAGCCTGCGCAGGAGTATGGATAACATGAAGTTGACACCCCTCCGCCACCGTACCGCGGCAAGCAATATCAAAACAAAAGCGAAAAGCCCCCTCTTCAATACAAGAGAGCGCTCCAATTTCTAACCAAACCCCTGAAACTCGTGTTACCGCATTTAGCTTGGCTTGCTGCTCAATAATGTCTACTGTGCTTTGGCACAGAGCAACCTCATGCATTATGCCCCCTTCAAATGACGAGCAAATAAAGCGCGACGTGCAGGTGATTGCGGAATATTTGGGTCGCTAACAGGCAATGACAGCAAAATCCGGCGACAATCATCCACAAGGTGAATACCTTGCTCAATGCTCAAGCCTTTATCTAATGGTGACATTAAAGAGCAAGCCAAATATTGCGTTAACCCCTCAAGTTCCCCTACGGTGTAAGTCATTTCACCGTAAGGCAGAATTAACCCTAATTTGTCCCCCACACTACGCCGCTGCCAATATTGTTCAGGGCCGGGCAAAATAACAGCGCTTAACATCCATGGAGTGATAACAACGCCTACCCATTGATGTTCAAACAAGACAAAATCACTGGCGTAAACCGGCATAGTCGGATGTAAAAAAGATAAATCATGCATCGATTGCTCTACAACACGCTGAAATGCGGCCTCAACAAGAGGCCGGGGATTGGCTTCATAGCCTTTAATATCATCAGACATGTAAACTCTCTTCTTTGGCAATCACCTCTAGGCCTTCGCTGCGCAGCACTTCAACCACTTTTCTCAACGCGGGCTCAAGGGCAGCTTGCCCCGTTAACGTTAAGCCAATATGCGGTTCAAGGGATTCAGGTACCACACCGACTAAGGTTAGACGTTGGGGGAATTCATCCGTTAAATGCAAAGCCGATAGCACATCTGATAGGCCAAGTTGATGAGGGGAAATTTTTCGGGTAAATAATGCGGGCACTTCGTCATCGCGTAGTACTAAAATTGAGCCAGCCTGCTGGCTCGATAACACCACATCCGCAATAATCAAATGGTCACGGTCGGCCATTGGGCCGATCAATTCCATACCAGCAGTACCACCATCTAGCACTTCTACACATTCGGGCAAGTGATAACGTTCTTCTAACGCTTCCACTATACGCACACCTATCCCTTCGTCACTCAATAAGATATTGCCAACACCCAAGACTAAAATACGCATTACAGCACCTTAACCTTAGTGACTTCACCACCTTCAGTGTCCACAATATGTACAGCACAAGACATACAAGGGTCAAAGGAGTGAATGGTCCTGACTACTTCTAAAGGTTTTGTTGGGTCAGCAACGGGTGTTCCCACAAGGGCTTGTTCGTACGGACCCGGTTCATCGTTAAAGTTACGTGGGCCTGAGTTCCATGTCGATGGCACAACGGCTTGGTAATTTTCAATTTTACCGTCTTTGATAACCACCCAGTGGGAAAGTAGCCCACGAGGTACTTCCCCAAAGCCAACCCCTTTGATGGTGGCATTTTCTGGGAAGTTCGGTTTAACAAAGGTGGTAAAGTCCCCTTTGCCGATGTTATCCACCAGCGCTTGCCACTGAATCGACAACGTTTCATTCAATACACAGCAACGCACGCTACGACCAATAATACGACCTAATGTGGAATGCAGTTGGTCGATGCTAATACTGTTACCTGACAGAGTTTGGTACAGGTTCACTACATCGTTAAAATGTTTTTCCGTTGGCTCATGTTTTGCTGCCAGTTTGCACAGTAAGTCTGCCAACGGTCCCACTTCAACAGTTTTATCGTAGAAAGTCGGTGCTTTTACCCATGAATATTTACCGTCATCATCCCAACCAGTGTAGTCAGGGTTAGTGGTTCCTTCCCATGGCGCTTGTGGTTCGTTTTCTTTGTACCATGCATGTTTGCTACTTTCTTTAATACCATTGATCAAATACTCATCTGTATGGCTGGTAATTGGGCGATAAGTACTAAAGTCACTATTTTCTAAGTAACCACCGGGCAATAAGAAGCTACCATTTTTACCATCCATTGGCATTTCAGGCATACACATATAATTTTGAGCACCTTGACCAACTTCTAACCACTCAGGATAACCCGCAGCAATAACAGCCGCATCGATTTTGTACACTTGCTCAATAAAATCCCCCAAACGATCGATAAAAGATTTCACATACATCAAGCGTTCAAGGTTAAGTACACCAACCCCATCAAGGTTGATTGGGTTTGCCACACCACCAACAGCAAGGTTTTGAATATGCGGTGTTTTCCCCCCTAACAATGCCACAATACGGTTTGCATCCCTTTGGCACTCAAGGGCTTGTAAATAGTGAGCCACCGCAATTAAGTTTACCTCTGGCGACAATTTCATCGCTGGGTGCCCCCAATAACCATTAGCAAAAATGCCTAATTGACCACTTGCGACTAATTTTTTAATTTTATCTTGCACGCGTGTAAATTCTGCGGCGCTATTGAGCGGCCAAGTTGAAATACCGCTTAAGATTTCAGCGGCTTTATTTGGGTCGGCATTTAATGCGGAGGTGATATCCACCCAATCTAATGCAGATAACTGATAAAAATGGACAATATGGTCTTGAATAGTATGCGCGGCTAAAATCATATTACGGATGTACTGCGCATTAACAGGTACATCAATATTCAAAGCGCTTTCAATCGTGCGGACAGATACAATACCATGGACAGTCGTACAAACCCCGCAAATACGCTGCATGATCATCCATGCATCACGAGGGTCTTTCCCTTTGACGATTTCCTCCATACCGCGCCACATAGTGCCTGAAGCCCAAGCCTTAGTGACCTTTCCATCTTCAATTTCACAATCAATGCGTAAGTGACCTTCGATACGAGTGACTGGATCTATTGTTATACGTTGGCTCATGCTTTACCTCGGGCCTGTGAATGGCTCATCGTTGTTTTTTTCAATGCTGGGATAACAGGTAGTAAGCGGACCAATAAGATATAAGCGCATACCTCAATTGCCACAAAACCTATTGAAATTAAAAGTTCTTCTGTTGTTGGGAAGTAGTCGTAACCGCCCCCCGGATTGAACGCGACAAGGGAGTAGCTCATCCGCCACATTGCCGCCCCGATTAACATGCTCAACCCACTGATATATAACCAACGCGAGTCATTTCTCAGCGATGGAATACGGAAAATAACCAGAGGGATCACCATTAACACGGTTTCTATCCAGAACATCATGGCGTAAAAATCGCCATTAAAAATGTGATGTAATTTTTCGCGGTAAATCAACTCACCAAATCGGCAGGCTAAGAACAATATCAAGAGCACTTGCAGAATTTGCGTTAATCGCACAAATAATGGTCGTTCGTCAGCCCCCTGCCCCTTTAAGGCAGCTTGCAGCAATGAACCTTCAAAAATAACAATCGAGAAACCCATAATGAACGCGGTCAACAGTGAGAGCAGCGGCAGCATTTCATAACTTTGCCAAATAGGATGAACTTTATATCCCGCAGAAATCATCAATGACCCCATTGAGGATTGGTGCATCATGGGTAACAAGGCTCCTAATGCAATAATGAAAAACATGACTTTATTCAAGCGTTTTAACGAGACCTTCCAACCAAAACGCTCACACAATGCTGGGGCAAACTCTAAGGCCATGACCCCGATATAAATCGTCATGCATACTGCCGTTTCAAACAGCACCGAATTGGTATTGAAGAAGCCGGGAATATAGAAATAAGGTAAGTTCCAGTAACGCCCCACATCGATAGTTATCGATAAACCACCAAGCGAATAACCGAACAAACTAGCGAGTAATGCAGGACGTACCAACGGATGATATTCTCCGCGATTAAATACGTACACTGCCCAAGCCAGTGCCCAACCGCCACAAGCAAACCCTGTACCAATCAGCAGATCAAAAGCAATCCAAATTCCCCATGGATAGCCGCCATTTAAGTCAGAAACGGAACCGAGTCCAAAAACCAGACGTTTTATAATCAGAATGACACAAATTAGAACCAACGGCCCAAAGACCATTATTGGCCAACTGACTAAACGCCCACCGAGCGGCTGTTCTTTATGATGCGTCGTCATTTGAGTCATCTCCTTCGTGTTTGTCATTCTTGGTATTGCGGTATACCAAGAAGCTCAGCCCTGCTAGTGCGGCTAATGGCAACACCATGCCTTTATAAAGGGTATGCTGCACATATTCAGAGCGAGCGCCGGTAGAAAGCTGGTCTAGTTCAGGTAACCCAAGATTCTGATAAGGCACCCCTGAAAGCACTATCACCTGCGTACCGCCACCTTCAAGCTCGCCATATATGTGCGACTCATATTTAGGTACTTTAATGACATTCGGGTCATTACTATGCAAAGTTTGGCGAGGGTAACCGTATTCATCCCCTGCTTTGAGTGTTAAACGTTTTTTTGCTTCTGCCAGCAGTTCTTCACGCGTACCGAAAATCACTGCTCCTGTAGGGCAAACCTCTACACACCCCGGTAACCCCCCTTTATCTAAGCGCTCTACACCTTTTTGGTTACATAGCTCACATTTATGAATTGCACCAAATTTGTCATCGTAAGCATATTTAGGAATATTGAATGGACATGCCACCATGCAATAACGGCAACCGGTACACACACTAGCGTCGTAATGGACAATGCCTGTTTTCGGATCTTTCTTTAATGCTTGAACAGGACAAACCGACACACAGTTAGGGTCAACGCAATGCATGCATTGTTTTTTGATGTAAGCGTAGCCGTCTTTTTCCTGATCTTTATTAACCCCAGTCCCGCTACTCCAGACCTGAATAATATTATTGGTATAAGGGGTCAGTTTGTCGTTATTTGACCACGTTTGCTCCCCAGCAGGGTTGCGCTCAGGGTGGTTAATATCTTGGCACTTAGTGACACAAGCCTGACAACCAATGCATAGCGTCGAGTCATACAGCATGCCAAGAGAATTCGGAATTGGCGGCCGGTTCTCTGCCCCAGCTAAACTAGGCGAGCTACCAGCTAATAGTGCTCCCCCAGCGGAGAGTTTAAGAAAATTTCGTCTATTCACGGTTATTCTCCCCGTGAGTCAGTATCTTGTTGGCGTTTTTGACGACCTAATTCACGCACAGCCATCACACTCACACCAGCCACTAGCCCTACAACGCCACCAATTAACCCCACTGCGGTTGATGATATTTGCCCACCTTCACGGTTATTCACATCAGGCTTGTCCGCACGCGGTGTTGGGTTTTCAACACTCGCAAGCTGGTGGATAGCTTTATGAAAACCCACATTTTCCTCATTACAACCATAGCAAGGATGACCAATTGCCACTGGCCACACGCCACCGACATCACAAAATTGTAATGTGGAGCAATTACCGTAAGTTTCGGGCCCTTTACAACCTAAATGGTATAAACACCAACCTTCACGGTGACCATCATCCCCGAACTCTTTTGCGAAGCGTCCCGCATCAAAGTGAGGACGACGTTCACAGTGTTCATGAATTAATCGACCGTACGCGAACATTGGGCGATTTTTACTGTCTAGTTTTGGAGGTCTGTTAAAGGTAATTAAATGAGCAACTGTCGCAAGGAAGTTATGTGGGTTTGGTGGGCAACCAGGGATATTAATAACCGTTTTATCTTTAATTACTTGGTTGAGGCCAACTGCACCTGTTGGGTTATCCCCAGCAGCCGCAACACCGCCCCATGATGCACAAGAACCAATAGCAATTACCGCCGCCGCATGTTCAGCCACTTCACGGATATGCTCAACAATCGGTTTTCCTGCAACCATGCAGTAAATACCACCATCTTTCAATGGGATAGAACCATCAACGACTAATACATACTTGCCTTTATACTTCTCTATCGCAGCATGCTTGTTCTGTTCGACCTGTTCTCCAAAAGCGGCGGACAATACCTCATGGTATTCCAGTGAAATCGTATCAAGAATTAAGTTTTCCAAGGTGGGGTGAGTAGAACACAGCAAAGACTCTGTGCAGCCCGTACACTCTTGAGCCCCAATCCAAATAACGGGGGGACGTGATGGGTCACTAATAGATTCAGCAATTTGAGCGGCCGCATTCGCGCTTAGCCCCATTGTTGCTGCCAATGCTGTACATAACTTCATAAAATCACGGCGGTTTATACCATGAGAAGAAATAATTTAAATACCCCAGCGCGCTAAACGGCCCTTCGGTCGGTTTTTGACCGGTAATACTGATAGGCCAGGCGCGAAGTGTGA
>NZ_JAYQWM010000086.1:0-14200 GCF_036662595.1 Escherichia sp. Lx600-2
TTTTTGCACTAATGATTACATTCATATTATTTTTCTTGGTGTATACCATAGATATAAATCGTTATAATCTCTCAGCTATAGCCTCAGTAATAGGACTGTTCAAAAAAGAGTCTGTTAGTTAAAAGGATATTTTGGATGAAAACAAAAAAATTGATGATGGTTGCACTGGTCAGTTCCACTCTGGCCCTTTCAGGGTGTGGTGCGATGAGCACAGCAATCAAGAAGCGTAACCTTGAGGTGAAGACTCAGATGAGTGAGACCATCTGGCTTGAACCCGCCAGCGAACGCACGGTATTTCTGCAGATCAAAAACACGTCTGATAAAGACATGAGTGGGCTGCAGGGCAAAATTGCTGATGCTGTGAAAGCAAAAGGATATCAGGTGGTGACTTCTCCGGATAAAGCCTACTACTGGATTCAGGCGAATGTGCTGAAGGCCGATAAGATGGATCTGCGGGAGTCTCAGGGATGGCTGAACCGTGGTTATGAGGGCGCAGCAGTTGGTGCAGCGTTAGGTGCCGGTATCACCGGATATAATTCCAGTTCTGCCGGTGCCACACTCGGTGTGGGCCTTGCTGCCGGTCTGGTGGGTATGGCTGCAGATGCGATGGTGGAAGATGTGAACTATACCATGATCACGGATGTGCAGATTGCAGAGCGTACTAAGGCAACGGTGACAACGGATAATGTTGCCGCCCTGCGTCAGGGCACATCAGGTGCGAAAATTCAGACCAGTACTGAAACAGGTAACCAGCATAAATACCAGACCCGTGTGGTCTCAAATGCGAACAAGGTTAACCTGAAATTTGAAGAGGCGAAGCCTGTTCTCGAAGACCAGCTGGCCAAATCAATCGCAAATATTCTCTGATTATCTTCCGGAGGCTGGTCTGACCGGCCTCCTGACTGACGCCTCGCTTTGCTCGTTGTCCAACCCCGGAAAGAAATAAAATAAATTTTATTTCTCCCCGGCGTTTCCGAAATAAATATGAAAACACTGAGCGGTTGTGCAAATTCTTTGTGCGACCGTGAAGTGTTGCCGGCGAAGCCGGAATTTAACGGTTATTAATCTTTTCATCATTAATAATCAGTCCGACTGACTTTTTTCTTCGGAATATCATCATGAGTTTTAACGCAAAGGATATGACCCAGGGCGGTCAGATTGCGTCCATGCGTATCCGCATGTTCAGCCAGATCGCCAATATCATGCTTTACTGCCTGTTTATTTTTTTCTGGATACTCGTTGGTCTGGTTTTATGGGTAAAAATAAGCTGGCAGACGTTTGTGAACGGCTGTATTTACTGGTGGTGTACCACGCTGGAAGGCATGCGGGATTTAATCAAGTCCCAGCCGGTCTATGAGATCCAGTATTACGGCAAAACCTTCCGGATGAACGCTGCTCAGGTACTGCATGATAAATATATGATCTGGTGCGGAGAGCAGCTATGGTCCGCATTCGTTCTGGCTACAGTTGTGGCACTGGTTATTTGCCTGATTACCTTCTTTGTTGTCTCCTGGATTCTGGGGCGTCAGGGTAAACAACAGAGCGAAAATGAAGTCACAGGTGGTCGTCAGCTGACGGAGAACCCGAAAGACGTTGCCCGGATGCTGAAAAAAGACGGCAAGGACTCCGATATACGGATTGGCGACCTGCCGATTATCCGGGATTCCGAAATCCAGAACTTCTGTCTGCACGGCACGGTCGGGGCCGGTAAGTCGGAAGTTATCCGTCGTCTGGCCAACTACGCCCGTCAGCGTGGAGATATGGTGGTGATTTATGACCGTTCAGGGGAATTTGTTAAAAGTTACTATGATCCCTCCATCGATAAAATCCTGAATCCGCTGGATGCCCGTTGTGCCGCCTGGGATTTGTGGAAGGAGTGCCTGACACAGCCGGATTTTGATAATACCGCAAATACTCTGATCCCGATGGGCACAAAAGAGGACCCGTTCTGGCAGGGTTCAGGACGTACCATTTTTGCGGAAGCGGCGTACCTGATGCGTAATGACCCCAACCGCAGCTACAGCAAACTGGTGGACACACTGCTTTCCATCAAAATCGAAAAACTGCGTACCTTCCTGCGTAATTCACCGGCGGCCAACCTGGTGGAAGAGAAAATTGAGAAAACGGCGATTTCCATCCGTGCTGTGCTGACCAACTACGTGAAAGCCATCCGTTACCTGCAGGGGATTGAGCATAACGGTGAGTCTTTTACCATCCGTGACTGGATGCGGGGTGTCCGGGAAGATCAGAAAAACGGCTGGCTGTTTATCTCGTCGAATGCCGACACCCATGCCTCCCTGAAGCCGGTGATCTCCATGTGGCTGTCCATTGCCATTCGTGGTCTGCTGGCAATGGGAGAAAACCGTAACCGTCGTGTGTGGTTTTTCTGTGATGAGCTACCCACGTTACACAAACTGCCGGACCTGGTGGAGATCCTGCCGGAAGCCCGTAAGTTCGGTGGCTGTTATGTGTTTGGTATCCAGTCCTATGCCCAGCTGGAAGATATCTACGGTGAGAAAGCGGCTGCCACGCTGTTTGACGTCATGAACACTCGTGCCTTTTTCCGTTCTCCCAGCCATAAGATTGCAGAGTTCGCTGCCGGTGAGATTGGTGAGAAAGAGCACCTGAAAGCCAGCGAGCAGTATTCCTACGGTGCTGATCCGGTACGTGACGGGGTATCGACCGGTAAGGATATGGAGCGCCAGACGCTGGTCAGTTATTCCGACATTCAGTCTCTGCCGGATCTGACTTGTTATGTCACCCTGCCCGGACCGTATCCGGCAGTAAAACTCTCACTGAAATATCAGGCACGTCCGAAGGTTGCCCCTGAGTTTATTCCGCGTGACATCAACCCGGAAATGGAGAACCGTCTGAGTGCCGTACTTGCCGCAAGGGAAGCAGAAGGTCGTCAGATGGCCAGCCTCTTCGAACCGGATGTGCCGGAAGTTGTTTCCGGAGAAGACGTGACTCAGGCTGAACAGCCGCAACAGCCGCAACAGCCGGTGTCT
The DNA here is from genome assembly GCF_036662595.1 of Escherichia sp. Lx600-2. Taxonomy (NCBI): domain Bacteria; kingdom Pseudomonadati; phylum Pseudomonadota; class Gammaproteobacteria; order Enterobacterales; family Enterobacteriaceae; genus Escherichia; species Escherichia sp. Lx600-2. The sequence goes on from NZ_JAYQWM010000086.1 coordinate 3,009, forward strand.
CCTGCCATAAACGATAAGAAGTCAGATTCAGGTGTGAATGTTCCGGCAGGGGGGATCGAGCAGGAGCTGAAAATGAAACCGGAAGAAGAGATGGAACAGCAACTGCCACCCGGGATCAGTGAATCCGGTGAAGTGGTGGATATGGCCGCTTATGAGGCATGGCAACAGGAAAATCATCCGGACATCCAGCAGCAGATGCAGCGTCGTGAAGAGGTGAACATTAATGTGCACCGGGAGCGTGGGGAGGATGTTGAGCCGGGAGATGATTTCTGATGATGAGTATCGCGCAGGTCAGATCGGCCGGAAGTGCCGGTAACTATTATACCGACAAGGATAATTACTATGTACTGGGCAGCATGGGAGAACGCTGGGCCGGCAGGGGGGCTGAACAGCTGGGACTGCAGGGCAGTGTCGATAAGGATGTTTTTACCCGTCTTCTGGAGGGAAGGCTGCCGGACGGAGCGGATCTAAGCCGCATGCAGGATGGCAGTAATAAGCATCGTCCCGGCTACGACCTGACCTTCTCCGCCCCCAAAAGTGTCTCCATGATGGCCATGTTAGGTGGCGATAAGCGCCTGATTGATGCACATAACCAGGCCGTGGACTTTGCTGTTCGTCAGGTGGAGGCGCTGGCCTCCACACGGGTGATGACGGACGGACAGTCAGAAACGGTACTGACCGGTAATCTGGTGATGGCACTGTTTAACCACGACACCAGTCGCGATCAGGAACCACAGTTACACACGCATGCGGTGGTGGCTAATGTTACGCAGCATAACGGTGAGTGGAAGACACTGAGCAGTGACAAAGTGGGGAAAACGGGGTTCATTGAGAATGTGTACGCTAATCAGATTGCCTTTGGCAGGCTCTACCGGGAAAAACTGAAAGAGCAGGTTGAGGCGCTGGGCTATGAAACCGAAGTGGTGGGTAAGCACGGTATGTGGGAGATGCCGGGCGTACCGGTGGAGGCCTTTTCCGGACGCTCACAGACTATCCGGGAGGCCGTCGGGGAAGATGCCTCGCTGAAATCCCGGGATGTGGCGGCACTGGATACGCGAAAATCCAAACAGCACGTCGATCCTGAAGTCAGAATGGCTGAATGGATGCAGACGCTGAGGGAAACCGGGTTCGACATCCGGGCGTATCGTGACGCGGCGGATCAACGGGCGGAGACCCGCACGCAGGCGCCCGGGCCTGCTTCACCGGACGGGCCGGATGTGCAGCAGGCGGTGACACAGGCGATTGCCGGATTAAGTGAACGCAAAGTGCAGTTTACGTACACGGACGTGCTGGCCAGAACGGTCGGCATACTGCCGCCGGAAAATGGTGTGATTGAACGGGCACGCGCCGGTATCGATGAGGCCATCAGCCGTGAGCAGCTTATCCCCCTCGATCGTGAGAAGGGGCTGTTCACGTCCGGGATTCATGTGCTCGATGAGCTGTCAGTCCGGGCACTCAGTCGTGACATCATGAAACAGAACCGGGTGACCGTACATCCGGAGAAAAGTGTCCCCCGGACGGCCGGTTACAGCGATGCGGTCAGTGTTCTGGCACAGGATCGCCCGTCGCTGGCTATTGTGTCCGGGCAGGGCGGTGCAGCCGGGCAGCGTGAGCGGGTGGCGGAGCTGGTCATGATGGCCCGGGAGCAGGGGCGGGAGGTGCAGATTATCGCCGCTGACCGTCGCTCGCAGATGAACCTGAAGCAGGATGAACGGCTGTCCGGTGAGCTGATAACCGGACGTCGTCAGCTGCAGGAGGGCATGGCCTTCACGCCGGGCAATACTGTTATCGTTGACCAGGGCGAAAAACTCTCCCTGAAAGAGACGTTAACCCTGCTGGACGGTGCTGCACGTCATAACGTACAGGTCCTGATAACCGACAGCGGGCAGCGAACCGGTACAGGCAGTGCACTGATGGCCATGAAAGATGCCGGGGTGAACACATATCGCTGGCAGGGGGGAGAACAGCGGCCGGCCACCATCATCAGTGAACCGGACCGTAATGTCCGCTATGCCCGGCTGGCAGGAGATTTTGCGGCCAGCGTGAAAGCCGGAGAAGAGAGCGTGGCACAGGTCAGCGGGGTACGGGAACAGGCCATACTGACACAGGCCATTCGCAGTGAGCTGAAAACACAGGGCGTGCTCGGACACCCGGAGGTAACCATGACGGCACTGTCACCGGTCTGGCTGGACAGCCGGAGCCGTTATCTGCGGGATATGTACCGTCCGGGGATGGTGATGGAGCAGTGGAACCCGGAGACACGCAGTCATGACCGCTATGTTATCGACCGGGTGACGGCGCAGAGTCACAGCCTGACCCTGCGGGATGCGCAGGGTGAAACGCAGGTGGTGCGTATTTCCTCCCTGGACAGCAGCTGGTCGCTGTTCCGGCCGGAAAAAATGCCGGTGGCAGACGGCGAGCGTCTGAGGGTGACCGGGAAAATTCCCGGACTCCGCGTCTCCGGCGGTGACCTCCTGCAGGTGGCATCCGTCAGCGAGGACGCGATGACGGTTGTTGTGCCGGGACGGGCTGAACCGGCCTCCCTGCCTGTGGCTGATTCACCGTTCACGGCACTGAAGCTGGAGAGCGGCTGGGTGGAAACGCCCGGGCATTCCGTCAGCGACAGTGCGAAGGTTTTTGCCTCCGTCACACAGATGGCAATGGACAACGCCACCCTGAACGGTCTGGCCCGCAGCGGTCGTGATGTCCGGCTGTATTCCTCACTGGATGAAACCCGTACTGCGGAAAAACTTGCCCGCCATCCCTCCTTTACGGTGGTTTCTGAGCAGATAAAGGCGCGTGCCGGTGAGACATTGCTGGAAACCGCTATCAGTCTGCAGAAAGCCGGGCTTCACACGCCGGCACAGCAGGCCATTCATCTGGCCCTTCCTGTGCTGGAAAGTAAAAACCTGGCCTTCAGCATGGTGGACCTGCTGACAGAGGCGAAGTCGTTTGCTGCAGAAGGAACCAGTTTTACTGAACTGGGAGGGGAAATCGATGCGCAGATAAAACGGGGTGATTTACTGTATGTGGATGTGGCAAAAGACTATGGCACAGGCCTGCTGGTTTCCCGTGCGTCGTATGAGGCAGAAAAGAGCATTCTTCGCCATATTCTCGAAGGTAAGGAGGCGGTCACGCCGCTGATGGAGAGAGTACCTGGCGAACTCATGGAGAAACTGACATCAGGACAGCGCGCCGCCACCCGCATGATACTGGAAACGTCCGACCGCTTCACGGTGGTGCAGGGCTATGCCGGTGTGGGTAAGACCACACAGTTCCGGGCGGTGATGTCAGCCGTGAACATGCTGCCGGAGAGTGAGCGTCCCCGTGTCGTTGGGCTGGGTCCCACACACCGTGCGGTCGGGGAGATGCGCAGCGCCGGCGTGGATGCGCAGACATTGGCGTCTTTTCTGCATGACACGCAGCTGCAGCAGCGCAGCGGAGAAACGCCGGATTTCAGCAACACGCTGTTCCTGCTCGATGAGAGCTCAATGGTGGGCAATACCGACATGGCACGGGCATACGCCCTGATTGCGGCCGGTGGCGGTCGTGCCGTGGCCAGTGGTGACACGGACCAGCTGCAGGCCATCGCGCCCGGTCAGCCTTTCCGTCTCCAGCAGACGCGCAGTGCTGCCGATGTGGCCATCATGAAGGAGATTGTGCGTCAGACGCCGGAACTGCGGGAGGCGGTATACAACCTGATTAACCGGGATGTGGAAAGGGCACTATCCGGGCTTGAGAGTGTGAAACCGTCTCAGGTGCCACGTCTGGAGGGCGCATGGGCACCGGAGCACTCCGTGATGGAGTTCAGTCACAGCCAGGAAGCGAAACTGGCAGAAGCGCAGCAGAAGGCGATGCTGAAAGGCGAGGCTTTCCCGGATGTCCCCATGACACTGTATGAAGCCATTGTCCGCGACTATACCGGCAGAACACCGGAAGCACGGGAGCAGACGCTGATTGTCACGCACCTGAATGAGGACCGGCGCGTGCTGAACAGCATGATTCATGATGCACGGGAAAAGGCCGGTGAGCTGGGAAAAGAGCAGGTCATGGTGCCTGTCCTGAACACAGCGAATATACGCGACGGGGAGCTGCGTCGTCTCTCCACCTGGGAGACACATCGGGACGCACTTGCCCTGGTGGATAATGTGTATCACCGGATTGCCGGTATCAGCAGGGATGACGGGCTGATAACCCTGCAGGATGCTGAAGGTAACACGCGGCTGATTTCGCCCCGGGAGGCGGTGGCTGAAGGCGTCACACTGTACACCCCGGACACCATCCGGGTGGGAACCGGTGACCGGATGCGCTTCACGAAGAGTGACCGGGAGCGCGGTTATGTGGCCAACAGCGTCTGGACGGTGACAGCGGTTTCCGGTGACAGTGTCACGCTGTCGGACGGACAGCAGACCCGGGTGATTCGCCCCGGTCAGGAGCGGGCAGAGCAACATATTGACCTGGCCTATGCCATCACCGCCCACGGTGCGCAGGGGGCAAGTGAAACCTTTGCCATCGCGCTTGAAGGTACGGAAGGCAGCCGGAAACAGATGGCCGGCTTTGAGTCAGCCTACGTGGCCCTGTCGCGTATGAAGCAGCATGTGCAGGTGTATACCGATAACCGTCAGGGCTGGACGGATGCCATTAACAATGCCGTACAGAAAGGAACTGCCCACGATGTGCTTGAGCCGAAATCGGACCGGGAGGTCATGAATGCAGAGCGGCTGTTCAGTACGGCGCGGGAGCTGCGGGACGTGGCGGCCGGCCGTGCCGTTCTCCGTCAGGCGGGACTTGCCGGGGGAGACAATCCTGCACGGTTTATTGCACCCGGGCGCAAATATCCGCAGCCGTATGTGGCACTGCCGGCTTTTGACCGTAACGGCAAGTCCGCCGGTATCTGGCTGAATCCGCTGACCACGGATGACGGAAACGGGCTGCGGGGCTTCAGTGGTGAAGGCCGGGTGAAAGGCAGCGGGGATGCGCAGTTCGTGGCCCTGCAGGGCAGCCGTAACGGAGAGAGCCTGCTGGCTGATAATATGCAGGATGGTGTCCGGATTGCCCGTGATAATCCTGACAGCGGTGTGGTGGTAAGAATCGCCGGTGAAGGTCGTCCGTGGAATCCCGGTACCATCACCGGTGGTCGCGTGTGGGGGGATATCCCGGACAACAGCGTTCAGCCGGGAGCCGGAAATGGCGAACCGGTCACGGCAGAGGTACTGGCACAGCGGCAAGCTGAAGAGGCCATCCGCCGTGAAACGGAACGCCGTGCGGATGAAATTGTCCGTAAAATGGCAGAGAACAAACCTGACCTGCCGGATGGCAAAACAGAGCAGGCTGTCAGGGAGATTGCCGGGCAGGAGCGTGACCGGTCTGCCATATCTGAACGGGAAGCCGCGCTGCCGGAGAGTGTGCTGCGTGAATCACAACGGGTGCGGGAAGCGGTCCGGGATGTTGCCCGGGAAAATCTGCTGCAGGAGCGACTGCAGCAGATGGAGCGGGATATGGTTCGTGCCCTGCAGAAAGAGAAAACCCTGGGCGGAGACTGATACAGGAAGATAAACGCTGATGACAACGGATAACACGAACACAACACGTAATGATTCACTGGCTGCCCGGACCGATACCTGGTTGCAGTCGTTGCTGGTCTGGTCACCCGGACAGCGGGATATCATCAAAACGGTGGCACTGGTGCTGATGGTTCTGGACCATGCAAACCGCATTCTGCATCTGGACCAGTCGTGGATGTTTCTGGTCGGGCGTGGGGCCTTTCCGCTGTTTGCCCTGGTGTGGGGGCTGAATCTGTCCCGTCATACGCATATCCGGCAGGAGGCCATTAACCGGCTGTGGGGATGGGCGGTGATTGCCCAGTTCGCATATTATCTGGCCGGCTTTCCCTGGTATGAGGGGAATATCCTGTTTGCCTTTGCAGTTACGGCACAGGTGCTGACATGGTGTGAAACGCGCACCTGGTGGCGTTCCGCAGAGACCATGTTGCTTCTGGCAATGTGGTTGCCTTTCTCCGGCACCAGTTACGGCATTGCCGGGCTGCTGATGCTGGCAGTCAGCCACAGGCTGTACCGGGCGGAAGACAGAATGGAACGTCTGGCGCTGGTCGCCTGCCTGCTGGCTGTTATTCCGGCGCTTAACCTTGCCACCAGTGATGCAGCGGCGGTGGCCGGCCTTGTGATGACGGTGCTGACCGTTGGTCTGGTGTCGTGTGCAGGAAAATCATTACCCCGTTTCTGGCCCGGGGATTTTTTCCCGACGTTCTATGCCTGTCATCTGGCTGTGCTGGACGTTCTGGCGCTGTGACGGGTATGGTATCTTTGGCCGCAAGAGGATGATTCGTCAGAGGCAGAACACAGCATGACAGAGCAGAAGCGACCGGTACTGACACTGAAGCGGAAGACAGAGGGAACAGCGCCTGTCCGCAACCGGAAAACCATCATCAATGTCACCACGCCACCAAAATGGAAGGTGAAAAAGCAGAAGCTGGTGGAGAAAGCGGCTCGGGAGGCAGAGCTGGCGGCAAAAAAAGCGCAGGCCAGACAGGCGCTGTCCATTTATCTGAACCTGCCCACACTGGATGAAGCCGTGAACACCCTGAAGCCCTGGTGGCCGGGATTATTTGACGGTGACACCCCCCGGCTTCTGGCCTGCGGTATCCGGGACGTGTTACTGGAAGACGTGGCGCAGCGGAATATCCCGCTCTCGCATAAAAAACTGCGCAGGGCGCTGAAGGCCATCACCCGTTCAGAAAGCTATCTGTGTGCCATGAAAGCCGGTGCCTGCCGGTATGACACGGAAGGGTATGTGACGGAGCATATTTCTCAGGAGGAGGAAGCGTATGCGGCAGAGCGTCTGGATAAAATCCGCCGCCAGAACCGGATAAAGGCAGAACTTCAGGCCGTGCTTGATGAGAAGTAAAAAAAGCCTCCATCAGAGAGAGGAGGCAGGGAAATAAGGCTTAAAAGGAAATAAACTTCCGTACCCGAAAGGAAGCCAATTCAGTAGATTATTTAACACCATAATACTGACGGGTTAAAGAGGAGTGATAAAGATGAATGGATTCAGAAACAGTTCACGGAACGGTCAGGTCTGGCGCTGGCAGCGTGCCGGAAGCCGGGCCGTTATTCTGGAGGTCAGTGGACGCTGGATGGAAGCGGCAGAAGGATGGCGACGGGCTGCCTGTGTTGCGCCCCGGACAGACTGGCAGCAGTTTGCCCGAAAAAGGGCTGAACACTGCTACCGGCGCTGCCGGGGAAGGGTGTAACGAAAAAGCAGCCTTCATTACTCCAGGAGTCAGAAGGCTGAAAGGAGTTTATGAGATTTGCTTTTTTAATATCCGGTCGGGCAGTATGACCAGTCAGTTCTGAGTAGCACAGAGTTTTTTCCGTATTAAGTCGCGATTTTATATTTTGTGATTAATGTCACGAAATAACGTCTTATTCAATGTGCGCTGCAATATTCAGGATTGCCTGAAATACAGGTGTACAGGTGCCATTTATTTGTTATGGATAATAATATGAGGAAATATATTCTACTGGGATTATTTATTTTTTTATGGTCGGTATTGTCTGCAGATGTTCACGGGCAGATTTATGCACCAGACGGAATGAATGTTAATTAGTTTATGAATACAACAGGGGCTGATCAGCAATCACCGGAACATCGTAGCTGACGCGTTCGCAATGCTCAGTTGTCCCCCCCGGAAACGGGAAAAAGTAAGTTTTCCCCCGCTCCCGGCGTTTTTGTAACAAAAACAGGCAAATGGGGGTAATAGCCAGCAACAGGGAATGTGGTATTATCGCGGCGGGTGTCTGAGCCTTTCTGGTTCAGGCAAGACGCAGGTACCAGAAATGCGAAGACCCCACTCGTTAATCCATTAACTCGTGAGGTCTGCATGAAGTACCTTAACACTACTGATTGTAGCCTCTTCTTTGCAGAGAGGTCAAAGTTTATGACGAAATATGCCCTTATCGGGTTGCTCGCCGTGTGCGCCATGGTGTTGTGTTTTTCACTGATATTCAGGGAACGGTTATGTGAGCTGAATATTCACAGAGGAAATACAGTGGTGCAGGTAACTCTGGCCTACGAAGCACGGAAGTCCCCGCTTTCCGGAAGTGTGAGGTATTTCAGGGGCAGACATCCTATATACCAGAAACAGCCGGTCCCGCCCGGGGCCGGCACCCTGGCTAAGGCATTTCCAGCTTTTCAGTCATTTCATTATCAAAATCACATTAAACGGTCGTAATCAGACATGATTTGTGCGCCAACACAGATCATCGTCACAACTTTCAAGTCGCTGATTTCAAAAAACTGTAGTATTCTCTGCGAAACGATCCCTGTTTGAGAATTGAGGAGGCGAGATGTCGCAGACAGAAAATGCAGTGACTTCCTCATCAGGCACCAAGCGTACATACCGGAAAGGTAACCCTGTTCCGGCCAGAGAGAGGCAAAGAGCTTCTCTGGCTCGCAGAAGCAACACTCATAAGGCTTTTCATGCGGTTATTCAGGCCCGGTTAAAAGACAGGCTGAGTGAACTTGCGGATGAGGAAGGTATTACTCAGGCGCAGATGCTTGAAAAACTGATTGAATCAGAGTTGAAACGCAGAGCGACTTCGTAAATATTCACATTCTTGCTTATCTCAGGAGTGAGTGGTAGATTGCTGATCGTTTAAGGAATTTTGTGGCTGGCCACGCCGTAAGGTGGCAGGGAACTGGTTCTGATGTGGATTTACAGGAGCCAGAAAAGCGAAAACCCCGATAATCTTCTTCAAGTTTGGCGACTAGAAAGATTACCGGGGCCCCATAAAACCGCATAGCCAACAATTCAGCTATGCGGGGAGTATAGTTATATGCCCGGAAAAGTTCAAGACTTCTTTCTGTGCTCACTCCTTCTGTGCATTGTAAGTGCAGGATGGTGTGGCTAATCATGAAACACATTCAGTAATAGCGGGTGGGATTGAATCAGATCTTCACATTGATTCCAGCAAGTATCCTCACCCGTTTTGCTGCCTTCTCCAGAAAAGGGCTCATTTTGACTCCTTCAAGCATCTGATCTTCATCAGAGGTTTTCTTGCAATAGCGCATGGCAAACGTAAAAATAAAATCAGCGCGTCGATGGTTAGTTTTTATGTTTCCCTCGTACAAGTAATGTGCGCACACTACATCCCTGATACGAACAAAGTTAACTTATCTGTTAAAGAGCTTTCAGTTTGTAGTGGAGGTTCATACACTCGTGTTTGGAGAGCCCTCAAAACTCTTGATAATGATCTTCATCTCATCGCTTTTGATGGAGGAACCATCTGGTTCAGACCAGATATGTTCGAAACTTTACGTGTCGGCCCAGACGAGCTAGTTGCCGCCCGTAGGAGGGGGAATAGTGTTGGAGGGGGACATGGCTGATCTCCTTCAAAAATACTATTCACAGGTTAAAAACCCGAATCCGGTGTTCACACCCCGTGAAGGTGCCGGAACGCTGAAGTTCTGCGAAAAACTGATGGAAAAGGCGGTGGGCTTCACCTCCCGTTTTGATTTCGCCATTCATGTGGCACATGCCCGTTCGAAGGGACTGCGTCGGCGCATGCCACCGGTACTGCGTCGCCGGGCTATTGATGCGCTGCTGCAGGGGCTGTGTTTTCACTATGACCCGCTGGCCAACCGCGTCCAGTGCTCCATCACTACGCTGGCCATTGAGTGCGGACTGGCGACGGAGTCTGCTGCCGGAAAACTCTCCATCACCCGGGCCACCCGAGCCTTGACGTTCCTTGCAGAGCTGGGACTGATTACCTACCAGACGGAATATGATCCGCTTATCGGGTGCTACATTCCGACCGATATCACGTTCACACCGGCGCTATTTGCCGCCCTTGATGTGTCTGAGGATGCAGTAGTTGCTGCGCGCCGCAGTCGTGTTGAATGGGAAAACAGACAGCGCAAAAAGCAGGGACTGGATACCCTGGGTATGGATGAACTGATAGCGAAAGCCTGGCGTTTTGTGCGTGAGCGTTTCCGCAGTTACCAGACAGAGCTTAAGTCCCGTGGAATAAAGCGTGCCCGTGCGCGTCGTGATGCGAACAGGGAACGTCAGGATATCGTCACCCTGGTGAAACGGCAGCTGACGCGTGAAATCTCGGAAGGGCGCTTCACTGCCAATCGTGAGGCGGTAAAACGCGAAGTGGAGCGTCGTGTGAAAGAGCGCATGATTCTGTCACGTAACCGTAATTACAGCCGGCTGGCCACAGCTTCCCCCTGAAAGTGACCTCCTCTGAATAATCCGGCCCGCACCGGAGGCATCTGCACGCCTGAAGCCTGTCGGCGAACAAAAAAACAGCACCGCATACAAAAAACAACCTCATCATCCACCTTCAGGTGCATCCGGTCCCTCCTGTTTTTGATACAAAACACGCCTCACAGACGAGGAATTTTGCTTATCCACATTTAACTGCAAGGGACTTCCCCATAAGGTTACAACCGTTCATGTCATAAAGCGCCATCCGCCAGCCTTACAGGGTGCAATGTATCTTTTAAACACCTGTTTATATCTCCTTTAAACTACTTAACTACATTCATTTAAAAAGAAAACCTATTCACTGCCTGTCCTGTGGACAGACAGATATGCACCTCCCACCGCAAGCGGCGGGCCCCGACCGGAGCCATTTTAGTTACAACACTCAAATACAACCACCAGGAAAACCCCGGTCCCGCGCAGAACTGAAACCACAAAGCCCCTCCCTCATAACTGAAAAGCGGCCCCGCCCCGGCCCTTCGGGCCGGAACAGAGTCGCTTTTAATTATGAATGTTGTAACTACATTATCATTGCTGTCAGTCTTCTGGCTGGAAGTTCTCAGTACACGCTCGTAAGCGGCCCTGACGGCCCGCTAACGCGGAGATACGCCCCGACTTCGGGTAAACCCTCGTCGGGACCACTCCGACCGCGCACAGAAGCTCTCTCATGGCTGAAAGCGGGTATGGTCTGGCAGGGCTGGGGATGGGTAAGGTGAAATCTATCAGTCCGTACCGGCTTACGCCGGGCTTCGGCGGTTTTACTCCTGTGCTACATGTAACCACCGTATGCCGCCTTACATGCGCTGACGCGCATTATTTGTCTTGTTGGGGAGCCCGCAGAATTCGGAAAAAATCGTACGCTAAGGTTTTCCGGGCATCCGTAAGGGCCGAAACTTCCCGTCTT
>NZ_JAYQWM010000087.1:0-14135 GCF_036662595.1 Escherichia sp. Lx600-2
CTGATAGAAACAGAAGCCACTGGAGCACCTCAAAAACACCATCATACACTAAATCAGTAAGTTGGCAGCATCACCTTCAGGGTCAACAAATAACATATCGATATAATGTTCAATGCGGGAAATAAAACCAACCGGTTGTGCATTAATGACTGCAACCCGCACTTGTGATTTCGCGAGTTTCTCCTTCCAGCGAGATTCGTCAATCTGCGCCCAGGCGGCAATTTGTTGTGGTGAATAATGCTGACTGGCGGTCATCATAACCGCTCTAATGAAAATAGCGCATAGTTGCTGAAAATCGCCAGGCTGATAGTTTCTTATTTGTATGTTATTCATAATATAAATTCAAAAACGCATGCGAAACGCTTCTGCCATTTTCCCAATTTTATGCATTTGGTTGTTATCTCGAGCCAGTTTATGAGGTTCAGGTTTCAGAATGGCAATGAGCAACCATGCTTGCTCATCAAACGCACCCTGACAATATACCAAATGCGATTCGTCATTCGTTCTGCTGAATTGGCGCAACTGTGGCGGAAATGGATTATTCACATTTGCCAGATGAATATGAGCAACTCGCTCAAATTTGATTAATGGCCAGGTAAACGAGTCGTCGTAGAGTGCATCGCGACCAAATATATCTGGCAAAACACCGTCACGCTTATAGGAAATAAAATCCACCGTTAACGCATCAAGTTCCTCTGCTGTAAGTTGCAGGCGAATAAGTTTTGTTTTGAATACCCGCATCCTTATTCCTTAAAGTCATTGAAATCATCATCCGTCATATCATTAAGATATTGTTCAGCGCGGCGTGTAATTTCCTCTAATCTTGCAGCACTTGGACGGAAGCGCGCCTTTATGGGCTTTTTCTCCTCTTGTTCAGCAAGCATGTCCATTAACGCTTCGAATGCGCTGGCACTTAAGAGATATCCTGCGGGGCGATTATTAGAAAGAACCGCAACCGGTTGATCAATAAAGTATTTAGCTGGGTTTTTACGTAACTCAGTGATATTGACCGATTTTTCAGCGAGAATTCGATGCATACAGTGATCCCCTCATAATAATGCACACCAGAATAGACATAATAGTATACATCATAATCCCAACACCAGTTGTCTTTCCATTTGCGGGTCAAGCAACGTCACGTGCAGCCCCACCAGACGCACACCTCGCCCGCCGCGGCGTTCATCCCAGGTTTTACGCGCGGTGGCGATTAAGTCAGCTTTATTCAGCCGCGGCCAGACGTGCTCCTGGGTGGTTTGCTGAAAATCGTCGAACTTTAATTTCACCCCCTGGCGAGCAATCAGTAAATCAGGTTTTACCTTTGCCAGACGGCGTTCAAGTTCCGGATACAGCCGCTCGATAATCGCTTCACATTCAGACCAGTGATGAATATCTTCCGCCATCGTGCGTTCCACGCCGACGGATTTTCGCAACCGTTCGCTGTTAACGTCGCGCTCGTCAATGCCCTGACTACGCTCCCATAAAATACGGCCAAATTTGCCAAAGCGTTTAAGCAACGTCACCAGATCACACTTTTGTACATCACCGCAGGTCCGCAGCCCCATCGCTTCCAGTTTTGCCGCCGAGACTTTGCCGACGCCGGGGATTTTTGCCAGTGGTAAGGTTTGTAAAAATGCCGGAACTTCTGCCGGCGTAATCACAAACTGGCCGTTGGGTTTATTCATGTCGGAGGCGATTTTGGCGAGAAACTTTACTGGTGCCACGCCCGCAGACGCCGTCAGTTGCAGCTCGCTGAAAATCGTCTGGCGGATTTCCTGGGCGATGAGGGTCGCAGAACCGTGGCAATGGACGCTGTCGGAGACATCGAGATAAGCCTCATCCAGTGACAACGGTTCAATGCGAGAGGTGTAGCGCGAGAAGATTTCACGGATATGATTTGAGGCTTCTTTGTAGGCGTCAAAGCGCCCCGGAAGCAAGGTGAGATGTGGGCATAATTTGAGCGCCATCCCTGTCGGCATAGCGCTGCGTACGCCAAATTTACGCGCGGGATAATTGGCGGTGCTGATCACCCCCCGACGTTCGCGGCTGCCGCCAATAGCAATAGGGATATCGCGCAGGGCGGGATTGTCGCGCATCTCCACTGCGGCGAAAAAGCAGTCCATATCCACATGAATGATTTTACGCATTACTCACCTCTCAACACTGGTAAAGTATACAGTGATTTCAGGGTTTGAGAAATGCGTAAAGATTCAGCATTTAGCGCGTTCGCTGCGAAAGCACCTGCTGCTTATCCAGCTTTTGCACCAGCGGCTGCACCACTTTATCCCCATGCTGACCAAAGTATTGATACAGCGTATCGGACGCACTTTTGGTCAGCACCATAATTTCAATACGCCTATTGCCCGCGCTTTGCGGATTTTTGGCATCCAGCAGCATCTGGTCCGCCATCGCGCTCACCTGCATCACTTTATCTTCCGGCATTCCGGCCTCTTCCAGCACCCGACGAGCCGAAAGCGCGCGGTCACCCGAAAGGTTCCAGTTGTTGTAGATATTGTTTTTGTAGGCCATCGCATCGGTATGCCCGGTAATAATAATTTTGTTATCGAGCGAGTCGAACACTGGCGCGAGCTCCACCAGCAGCGTTTTAAAGAACGGCATAATCTGCGCGCTGCCGCGTTCAAACATATTGCGGTTCTGGTCGTCTTTAATCAGTACGCGTAATCCCTGCGGGACAATCTCCATCTCCAGATTTGCTTCCATATGCGCATCGCGGGCGATGGTGTTGATACTGGTTGCCAGCTCGCCAAGCTCGGTGGCGGATTTCTTCTTCAGCAGCGCCGTTTTCTCGTTGACGTCGCGCGCTTTTTTCTCCGTCTCTTCCGGCACCGCCACGGTAGCAGGTTTCGGCGGAAGAGTCGGGCTGATGTTATTTAACGGCGACAGCCCGCCACCGTTAAAAATCGACTGCCCGTGCAGCGCGGCGATAATGCTTTCACGCTCGGATTGACTGACGCTGTTGACAATCAACTTTATCGTCGTCACCAAAGGGGCCGAGCGTATTTCCGAGGTTTCTGCCCGCTTTACCCTGGACGCGATGCCCGGCAAACAGATGGCGATTGACGCCGACCTTAACGCCGGGTTGATCAACCAGGCGCAGGCGCAAACCCGGCGTAAAGATGTCGCCAGCGAGGCCGATTTCTACGGCGCGATGGACGGGGCATCAAAGTTTGTGCGCGGGGACGCCATCGCCGGGATGATGATTCTGGCGATCAACCTGATCGGCGGTGTCTGTATCGGGATCTTCAAATACAACCTGAGCGCCGATGCTGCCTTCCAGCAATATGTGCTGATGACCATCGGCGACGGGCTGGTGGCGCAGATCCCTTCCCTGCTGCTCTCCACCGCGGCGGCGATTATCGTCACCCGCGTCAGCGACAACGGCGATATCGCCCATGACGTGCGCCACCAGCTGCTGGCAAGCCCGTCGGTGCTCTACACCGCCACCGGGATTATGTTTGTGCTGGCGGTGGTGCCGGGAATGCCGCATCTGCCGTTTTTGCTGTTCAGCGCCCTGCTTGGCTTTACCGGCTAGCGGATGAGCAAACGCCCGCAGGCAGCGAAGGCGGAGGAGAAAAGTCTCGAAACGCTGACCCGCACCATCACCGAAACCAGCGAGCAACAGGTCAGTTGGGAAACGATACCGCTGATCGAGCCTATCAGTTTAAGCCTCGGTTACAAGCTGGTGGCGCTGGTGGACAAAGCCCAGGGCAACCCGCTCACCCAGCGTATTCGCGGCGTGCGACAGGTGATATCCGACGGCAACGGCGTGCTGCTGCCGGAGATCCGCATTCGGGAAAACTTCCGCCTTAAGCCCAGCCAGTACGCTATTTTCATCAACGGCATTAAGGCTGATGAAGCGGATATTCCGGCGGATAAACTGATGGCCCTGCCCTCCAGCGAAACCTACGGCGAGATTGACGGCGTGCTGGGGAACGACCCGGCGTACGGGATGCCGGTGACCTGGATCCAGCCTGCGCAGAAAGCGAAGGCGCTGAATATGGGGTATCAGGTGATCGACAGCGCCAGCGTGATTGCCACCCATGTGAATAAGATTGTACGCAGCTATATTCCTGATTTGTTTAACTATGACGACATCACACAGTTGCATAACCGTTTGTCGTCGATGGCACCGCGCCTGGCAGAAGACTTAAGCGCGGCGCTGAATTACAGCCAGTTGCTGAAAGTGTACCGCACACTACTGACCGAAGGCGTTTCCCTGCGCGATATCGTCACCATCGCCACCGTGCTGGTCGCCAGTAGCGCGGTGACTAAAGATCATATTCTGCTGGCGGCCGATGTACGCCTGGCGCTGCGGCGCAGCATTACCCATCCGTTCGTTCGCAAGCAGGAGCTGACGGTGTATACGCTGAATAATGAGCTGGAAAATCTGCTCACCAATGTGGTGAATCAGGCGCAACAGGGCGGTAAAGTGATGCTCGACAGCGTGCCGGTCGACCCGAACATGCTCAACCAGTTCCAGAGCACGATGCCGCAGGTGAAGGAGCAGATGAAAGCAGCGGGGAAAGACCCGGTGCTGCTGGTGCCGCCTCAGCTGCGCCCTTTGCTGGCGCGTTATGCAAGGTTGTTTGCGCCGGGGCTGCATGTGCTGTCGTATAACGAAGTGCCGGATGAGCTGGAGTTGAAGATTATGGGGGCGTTGAGTTGATTGGCCTTTAAGGGGCGCATCCGGCATTGGTGCACAATTGCCGGATGCGGCGTGAACGCCTTATCCGGCCTACCGTTAAAGCACGATTCGTAGGCCGGATAAGCGTAAGCACATCCGGCACCAGCGCAAAATTATAAAATGATACGCTCCCCAGCGCTCAAATCCGTTATGTCTCCCGCCCAATTGATGGGATATAACCCTCGCGCGACATCGCGATGGAACGTTGAGAATGGCCAATCTCTCACCTGCTTTACCCAGCCATGTTTCACTGGATTTATATAAATATAATCAACATGATGGCGATAATCTGTGGTATTGCGAATGGCGTGCTCCCAAAAACGCGGTTGCCAGATATTTTTCAATCCGCAAGCATGGGTGAACTGCTTTTTAATCTCCCGCCAGCGGGAGGAAAAATCATCATCGCTTTCGGGTAATGTCCATATGCAATGCATATGCTCCGGCAAAACGACCCAGGCGTTAATTTCAAAAGGTCTGTCTCGCTTAACTTTAATAATGGCGTTACGGAGCGCCTGGAATTGGGAGGTCAGAAGATGGCTTCGACGATTGCGTAAATTTACCGTGAAAAACCATGTTCCCCCTTTGATGTAATAACGACGATATTCCGACATAGCGACTCCTTTTTCTCAACGGTAAGAGGAAAAGGAAAGGCCGACAATGACGCTGTGTTATATCGGGAAAGCGGCTCGCAAAAACGCACAGATTTGTAGGCATGATAAGACGCGCCAGCGTCGCATCAGGCACCTGCGTACAACTGCCGGATGCGGCGTGAATGCCTTATCCGTCCTACAAAATCGTCTCCTCCGTCAAAATCCGGCGCGCGCCTAAAAAATGATCCTGCCAGAAAGGTTCAGCTAACCGACTTACCCGAATGGTTTCCCCGGTGCGCGGTGACTCAATAAACTGACCGTCGCCCAGATATACCCCCATATGGTCGGCAATCTCGCGGCTGTGGATATGGAAAAACAGCAAATCTCCCCGGCGCAGGTCGTTATTCGCCACAATCGTTGCCCGATGGTAGTGATACATCTCATTAGCCGTACGCGGGAGCTTCGCCTCGAGGATCTTGTTGTAGGCATAAAAAACCAACCCGCTACAGTCAAAGCCTTTATCAGGCCGCGTGCCGCCCCAGACGTAAGGCTTGCCAAGCTGCTGCTCCAGGCGGTGAATCGCCACTTCGGTAATGTTATGCAGATGGTCGCTGCTTAAAAAGTGGTTGTTTTCCGCCAGCGCCTGCCAGCGTCTGTCACTCGCCTTGAGCGGCGCAGGAAACCATTCTGGATGCTGTTTTATCTGTTCGCGGTTGTGCTGGCGTAGCGCCCTTCTGCTTTCGGCATTGCCTTCCACAATATAGCTGGCCTGCTTTTTCAGATGGGTTTGGTACTGTTTTAATAAACGCGCACGGTTTTGCATCCGCTGGCGGGCGGCGTAGCTGAAAGAGATATGTGATGTGGTGGCGCTGGCAAATGAAGAAAACGGCAAGCAAAGCAACAGTAATCCCGACAACACAAAAGAGGGAATCGACGGCAAGGACATATTCAATAATGGCTGGTCATGCATTGATGTTACAGTGTATCCCGGCCCGTACCTGAACAAACTTAATAAACCATTATTATAAAATTAATAAATATATTTCAGTGAATTATGTAAAAACATCCGTTTATTAAATTACTCATAGATTGTCGCTGTTGCTCATTTGAGCTACAATTCAAGCTGAATAAATATACAGCACAGGAGATACCCCAATGGCTGCTAACGCGTTTGTTCGCGCCCGAATCGATGAAGATCTGAAGAATCAGGCGGCGGACGTACTGGCCGGGATGGGGCTGACCATCTCTGACCTGGTTCGCATAACCCTCACAAAGGTCGCGCGTGAAAAGGCATTGCCGTTTGATTTACGCGAGCCTAATCAATTAACCATTCAATCAATCAAAAACAGCGAAGCTGGCGTTGATGTTCATAAGGCCAAAGACGCCGATGATTTATTTGATAAATTAGGAATTTAAATATGATTCAAAGGGATATTGAATACTCGGGACAATTTTCAAAGGATGTAAAACTTGCACAAAAGCGTCATAAGGATATGAATAAATTGAAATATCTTATGACGCTTCTTATCAATAATACTTTACCGCTTCCAGCTGTTTATAAAGACCACCCGCTGCAAGGTTCATGGAAAGGTTATCGCGATGCTCATGTCGAACCGGACTGGATCCTGATTTACAAACTTACCGATAAACTTTTACGATTTGAGAGAACTGGAACTCACGCGGCGCTCTTTGGGTAAAGCCCGCTGCCGATGAAATTTGTAAACCCTGCGCCGACAGGCTTGCGTAAAACTCTTTTGGTGATAATGTGAGCCTTCCAAATCCAGACTATTCCGATTTGGGATCCATTTTGCCGTCCTGGCGTGTGTAACCGTTTTATCAAGGAATAAGCAGTATGCGTAAAATCGCATTAATTCTTGCGATGTTGTTGATCCCGTGCGTTTCGTTTGCCGGTTTGCTGGGCAGCAGTAGCTCGACCACGCCAGTGAGCAAAGAGTATAAGCAGCAGTTGATGGGATCCCCTGTCTACATCCAGATCTTCAAGGAAGAACGTACGCTCGATCTCTACGTCAAAATGGGCGAGCAATATCAACTGCTCGACAGCTATAAAATCTGTAAATATTCCGGCGGCTTAGGGCCAAAACAGCGTCAGGGCGATTTCAAAAGCCCGGAAGGGTTTTATAGCATCCAGCGTAATCAGTTAAAACCAGACAGCCGTTACTACAAAGCGATTAATATTGGTTTCCCCAATGCCTATGACCGTGCGCATGGTTATGAAGGGAAATACCTGATGATCCACGGCGATTGTGTTTCCATCGGCTGCTACGCGATGACCAATCAGGGCATTGACGAGATTTTCCAGTTCGTTACTGGCGCACTGGTATTTGGTCAGCCGAGCGTGCAAGTGAGCATTTACCCGTTCCGCATGACCGACGCTAATATGAAGCGCCACAAATATTCCAACTTTAAGGACTTCTGGGAGCAACTGAAGCCGGGTTACGACTACTTTGAGCAAACCCGTAAGCCACCGACCGTTTCTGTGGTCAATGGTCGTTACGTGGTCAGCAAGCCGTTAAGCCACGAAGTTGTGCAACCACAGCTGGCATCAAACTACACGCTCCCCGAGGCAAAATAAGCGCCATTCGCCTGGCATAATTTTTTGCCAGGTTTCATTGCCCGTCAGCGGCTGTGTCGCAATCACCGTGACCACATCATTCGGTGTGGTCTGCGAGCTGAAGTCGATTTCCACATCCTGATCCAGCAACGTTGCCACGCCAAACGGCGCGCGGCGGGTGATCCAGTGTAAATTAGTCGAGCAATACGCCATTACATAGCGCCCGTCCGAAAGCAGCATGTTGAAAACGCCCTTCTGCCGCAGTTCATCCGCCAGTGAGGCGATATATTTAAATACCGCCGCCATGTTGCCCGGTGTGCGCGGGTAACGCTGCGTTAATTTATGCAGGAGCCAGCAGAAGGCTTTTTCACTGTCGGTTTCGCCTACCGGGCGGAAGTTGCCGGTTTCCAGTGATTTGTAGCCCGTCAGTTGTCCGTTATGGGCATAAGTCCAGTTACGCCCCCATAACTCGCGGGTAAATGGGTGAGTATTTTCCAGCGCCACCTCGCCCCGATTAGCCTGGCGAATATGAGCCACCACCGAACAGGATTTTATCGGGTAGTCCTGGACCAGTTTGGCGATAGGTGAGTTAAAGCTGGGTTGCGGATCTTTAAATGTGCGACAGCCTTTACCTTCGTAAAAGGTAATGCCCCAGCCATCTTTATGTGGCCCGGTTCCACCACCACGCTGCACCAGACCGGTGAAACTAAAGCAGATATCGGTAGGGACGTTGGCGCTCATCCCGAGCAATTCGCACATGGGTAACCTCCACAACAGCGGGAGCGCATGGCCCCCGGCGAAGATTGATTTAAGAATTTTCAGGTCGGATGCGGAGTGAACGCATTATTCGGCCTACGGTTCGCGTACAGATTTGTAGGCATGATAAGACGCGTCAGCGTCGCATCAGGCATCGGTGCACAATTGCCGGATGCGGCGTAAACGTCTTATCCGGCCTACGCCAGACTTACTTAACCATCTCTTTTTCAATCAACTGGATCAGGATATGGATCACTTTAATGTGAATCTCCTGAATGCGGTCGGCATAACCAAAGTGCGGTACGCGAATTTCGATATCCGCCGTGCCAGCCATTTTGCCGCCGTCTTTACCGGTCAGGGTGATCACTTTCATTCCCTTCTCACGCGCCGCTGCGATCGCTTTGATCACGTTTGCAGAGTTACCGGAGGTGGAGATCCCCAGCAGTACATCGCCTTCGCGACCTACCGCTTCAACGTAACGGGAGAAAATATCATTGAAACCGAAATCGTTACCGACGCATGAAATATGACTAACGTCAGAAATAGCAATCGCCGGGTAGCCCGGACGGTTTTCACGGTAGCGACCGGTCAACTCTTCGGCAAAGTGCATGGCGTCGCAATGGGAGCCGCCGTTGCCGCAGGAAAGCACTTTGCCACCGGATTTAAAGCTATCTGCTAACAGGACCGCCGCGCGCTGAATGGCGTGAATATTGGCGTCATCTTTTAAAAAGTTAGCCAGCGTTTCCGCCGCTTCGTTCAGTTCGTTACGAATAAGATCCTGGTACATGAGGATATCCTTCAGCATAAATGTAATAGACAAAATGCAGTGTACCGGATACCGCCAAAAGCGAGAAGTACGGGCAGGTGCTATGACCAGGACTTTTTGACCTGAAGTGCGGATAAAAACAGCAACAATGTGAGCTTTGTTGTAATTATATTGTAAACGCATTGCTAAATGTTTTTACATCCACTACAACCATATCATCACAAGTGGTCAGACCTCCTACAAGTAAGGGGCTTTTCGTTATGATGATTTTGAGTATTCTCGCTACGGTTGTCCTGCTCGGCGCGTTGTTCTATCACCGCGTGAGCTTATTTATCAGCAGTCTGATTTTGCTCGCCTGGACAGCCGCCCTCGGCGTTGCTGGTCTGTGGTCGGCGTGGGTACTGGTGCCTCTGGCCATTATCCTCGTGCCATTTAACTTTGCGCCTATGCGTAAGTCGATGATTTCCGCGCCGGTATTTCGCGGTTTCCGTAAGGTGATGCCGCCGATGTCGCGCACTGAGAAAGAAGCGATTGATGCGGGCACCACCTGGTGGGAGGGCGACTTGTTCCAGGGCAAGCCGGACTGGAAAAAGCTGCATAACTATCCGCAGCCGCGCCTGACCGCTGAAGAGCAAGCGTTTCTCGACGGCCCGGTAGAAGAAGCCTGCCGGATGGCGAATGATTTCCAGATTACTCATGAGCTGGCGGATCTGCCGCCGGAGTTGTGGGCGTACCTTAAAGAGCATCGTTTCTTCGCGATGATCATCAAAAAAGAGTACGGCGGGCTGGAGTTCTCGGCTTATGCCCAGTCTCGCGTGCTGCAAAAACTCTCCGGCGTGAGCGGGATCCTGGCGATTACCGTCGGCGTGCCGAACTCATTAGGCCCGGGCGAGCTGCTGCAACATTACGGCACTGACGAGCAGAAAGATCACTATCTGCCGCGTCTGGCGCGTGGTCAGGAAATCCCTTGCTTTGCACTAACCAGCCCGGAAGCGGGTTCCGATGCGGGCGCGATTCCGGACACCGGGATTGTCTGCATGGGCGAATGGCAGGGCCAGCAGGTGCTGGGGATGCGTCTGACCTGGAACAAACGCTACATTACGCTGGCACCGATTGCGACCGTGCTGGGTCTGGCGTTTAAACTCTCCGACCCGGAAAAATTACTCGGCGGTGCAGAAGATTTAGGCATTACCTGTGCGCTGATCCCGACCACCACGCCGGGCGTGGAAATTGGTCGTCGCCACTTCCCGCTGAACGTACCGTTCCAGAACGGACCGACGCGCGGTAAAGATGTCTTCGTGCCGATCGATTACATCATCGGCGGGCCGAAAATGGCCGGGCAAGGCTGGCGGATGCTGGTGGAGTGCCTCTCGGTAGGCCGCGGCATCACACTGCCTTCCAACTCAACCGGCGGCGTGAAATCGGTAGCGCTGGCAACCGGCGCGTATGCTCACATTCGCCGTCAGTTCAAAATCTCTATCGGTAAGATGGAAGGGATTGAAGAGCCGCTGGCGCGTATTGCCGGGAACGCTTATGTAATGGATGCTGCGGCATCGCTGATTACCTACGGCATTATGCTCGGCGAAAAACCTGCCGTGCTGTCGGCTATCGTTAAGTATCACTGTACCCACCGCGGGCAGCAGTCGATTATTGATGCGATGGATATTACCGGCGGTAAAGGCATTATGCTCGGGCAAAGCAACTTCCTGGCGCGTGCTTACCAGGGCGCACCGATTGCCATCACCGTTGAAGGGGCTAACATTCTGACCCGCAGCATGATGATCTTCGGACAAGGAGCGATTCGTTGCCATCCGTACGTGCTGGAAGAGATGGAAGCGGCGAAGAACAATGACGTCAACGCGTTCGATAAACTGTTGTTCAAACATATCGGTCACGTCGGTAGCAACAAAGTTCGCAGCTTCTGGCTGGGCCTGACGCGCGGTTTAACCAGCAGCACGCCAACCGGCGATGCCACTAAACGCTACTATCAGCACCTGAACCGCCTGAGCGCCAACCTCGCCCTGCTTTCTGATGTCTCGATGGCAGTGCTGGGCGGCAGCCTGAAACGTCGTGAGCGTATCTCGGCACGTCTGGGGGATATTTTAAGCCAGCTCTACCTCGCCTCCGCCGTTCTGAAGCGTTATGACGACGAAGGCCGTAATGAAGCCGATCTGCCGCTGGTGCACTGGGGCGTACAGGATGCGCTGTATAAGGCTGAACAGGCGATGGACGATTTACTGCAAAACTTCCCGAACCGCGTGGTTGCCGGGCTGCTGAATGTAGTGATCTTCCCGACCGGACGTCATTATCTGGCACCGTCTGACAAGCTGGATCATAAAGTGGCGAAGATTTTACAAGTGCCGAACGCCACTCGCTCACGTATTGGTCGCGGTCAGTACCTGACGCCGAGCGAGCATAATCCGGTTGGTTTACTGGAAGAGGCGTTGGTGGATGTGATTGCCGCCGACCCGATTCATCAGCGGATCTGTAAAGAGCTGGGTAAAAATCTGCCATTTACCCGTCTGGATGAACTGGCGCACAACGCGCTGGCGAAGGGGCTGATTGATAAAGATGAAGCCGCCATTTTGGTGAAAGCGGAAGAAAGCCGTCTGCGCAGTATTAACGTTGATGACTTTGATCCGGAAGAGCTGGCGACGAAGCCGGTAAAGTTGACGGAGAAAGTGCGGAAAGTTGAAGCCGCGTAATTGAATAACGGAGCCGAAAGGCTCCGTTTCTTTATCCGCTAATTATTTAAAATTAAAGCCATCCGGATGGTTTTCCAGGCTGCCGGTCAACGCCGCGAACAGCACCGTTTTACCATCAATCGAAAGCGCATCGTTCACATTCAACCAGGTGAGTTTCTCTTGCGACGTTTTCTCATCAATAGTCGAGAACAGCCCCGTCATCTGATTAGATTTCTCGGACCACATCACAGCGATACGTTGCGAGCCACAGTCATGCGGTTTGCACGCGCTCATCACCTGATACGTCTCATCTCCCAACGTTACGGTTTGTGCGGGAGTATAAGTACCGCCTTTCATCACCCATGCAGGCAGCTTATGCCCTTGCACCATCTGATTAAACGCAGCTTTGGTGGTTTCGCCCTTTGCAAGGCTACTAATGGTTAAATCATCCTGCGCCATTGCACTGGTGGCGATGACCAGAGCGGCGACTGTCGTTATTGCCTTAAACATCATTCCTCCCGAGCTTATCCTGCCCATGTTATTAACCTCCTAAAGCCTGGCGATAACACGATAATTTGCAAATCAGATATTTCCAATATCAGCATTTGTTATCAATTTATTCTGCGCTAAGGCAACTGCCTGATAAGGTGTTAAAGTTATAAAACCCTTCGCATAAAGGAGTTGTACACCGTGCCTGGTTTGAAGATTACGCTTTTGCAGCAACCACTGGTGTGGATGGATGGTCCTGCCAACCTGCGTCATTTTGATCGTCAACTGGAAGGTATTACCGGGCGCGATGTGATCGTTCTACCGGAGATGTTTACCAGCGGCTTTGCCATGGAAGCGGCAGCTTCGTCGCTAGCGCAAGATGACGTAGTGAACTGGATGACAGCTAAAGCGCAGCAGTGCAATGCGCTGATTGCAGGCAGTGTTGCATTACAAACGGAGTCTGGTTCAGTTAACCGCTTTTTGCTGGTTGAGCCGGGCGGCACGGTACATTTTTATGATAAGCGTCATCTGTTCCGAATGGCTGATGAGCATCTGCATTATAAAGCGGGCAATGCGCGAGTGATTGTGGAATGGCGCGGCTGGCGTATTTTGCCGCTGGTGTGCTACGACTTACGTTTTCCTGTGTGGTCGCGCAATCTCAACGATTATGACCTCGCCCTGTACGTCGCCAACTGGCCTGCTCCGCGCTCTCTGCACTGGCAGGCATTGCTGACGGCCCGCGCGATTGAGAATCAGGCGTATGTGGCGGGATGCAATCGCGTCGGCAGCGATGGCAACGGCTGCCATTATCGCGGTGACAGCCGGGTGATTAATCCACAAGGCGAGATTATCGCTACTGCCGACGCGCATCAGGCAACGCGCATTGATGCGGAGCTGTCGATGATGGCATTGCGGGAATATAGAGAAAAGTTTCCGGCATGGCAGGATGCGGATGAGTTTAGGTTGTGGTGAGTGGGGGTTGTGTTTAGGGCCGGGGAGAGTCGGGGTATGACTACGAAAGCCCCTAACTTAAACATGATATTACGCCAGAAGTCACCATTTCCAAAACACAACGCCGTTGTACCGTGGGATATCTGCCCAACAGCAGCGACACGCCGGTGATCAAAATCAGCGCCAAATGGCTGAGAGAAGCGGAATTTTCGATCGGCACGGGCGTTACTGTGAAGATCTCGGAAGGCTGCCTGATCCTGCTTGCCGATAACAACGAAGTACAGGAACTGCGCAGGGAACTTTATCAGGTTAAACAGGCGGTTAAGGGGATGCGGGACGGGATGTTTAGTGTACTGAACGAGAATTAAAAATAAAAAGCCGGGAAGATTTTATAACCTTCCCGGCTTTTATTTTAATATTTTTTCTTAATTTCTTTTATCCATGCATTAAATTCTTTTACTAAATAAGGATCTTCATTCTCTGATAAGACTTCTTGTAGATATCGACAAGTATCTTTATTTCCCATATCAATCACGTATAAAGCAATCGAGTCAACGATATCATTTTCAAAAGAATCAATAGCCACACAATATATGTTTATTAAATCTCTCAAACCATCATTAAC
>NZ_JAYQWM010000088.1:0-13543 GCF_036662595.1 Escherichia sp. Lx600-2
CAAAAAGTAACGTTTGCGGATTACTGCCCAAGAATAAGTTATCAATAACCAGTTTGTGATCTCTGAAGAATATTACTAAAGTTATAATGTAATCCGATTTAAATATCGAGTCTCCTTGTTTCGACTTAAGCTGGCAATTGGATTGCCAGCTTTCTTTTAACGCATTGAAATTACCTGAGTAAATAACTCATTCATGTCTTCAGGTTTTTATATAGCGTCTGGAGACACGGATATTTATGCAATGTAATCAACGCCAGTTGCAAAAAAATGAACCCGGATTACTTATTTAACCGCCCATAGCATCAACGCTTACGGAACTCTTTGTTCACTTTCCCACAGCACTTTTAAAACATTAAACCTGACTACGGAAAATATCAGCCATGATAATGTTTGAAATGGCTAATTTGCCATGGAGTGAAAAAAATTAGATGAAATTCAGTAGGTTGAAATAATCACTAGCAGGTAATTATTTCAATGATAGTGCGCAATTGATCTACAACTCCGCGTAGCGGAGAGAGTATTAATCGGATCATAGTCACATCAAGTGACTATGATCCGGGTGACAACCGGGATAATTATTGCTGCTTAACGAACAAACTGGCGAAGCTGAACAGGCTGGCGGCGCTAAATATCAGTTCAATTCCCACCAGTGTGGAAACCAGCGTTACAGACACCATCGGCGTTGCACCAAGGAATATCCAGGCAATGACGATATCCAGCACACCAATAACGAGCTGTAGCCAGCTGCCTTTCATTGAACGCTGACGATACCAACTCATCAGGCGAATAACCCCTGCAACACAGAACAAACCGGCAATAAATGCCGCAATGGCAAAAATGCCCAGCTCCGGTGCGCGGATGAAGAAATAGCCGATCAATAAATAGGCGACTGCGACGAGGAAACCGGATAATACCGGCCAGAAATTATGACTGCGGTTGCTGAATAACCCGACAATAAGCGCAATACCCGAGCAGATTAATAATGCACCCACTACTGTGCTTAAAATATCGCCAGAGACGAACGGGAAACTGATACACAGCAACCCGACGATAAACAGCAGCACGGCAATAAACTGGATTGCTCTGCGATGTTTTTTAAGCATCTCCAGATCAAACTTCAAAATTGTTGCCTTATCTATATATAACATAGAACCACCCTATAAAATTAAGAAGAAAATCCCCTGCTATCAATCTATGCCAAAAACGCGTCTAAGAATGCAGTCGATTTAATAAAAATTTCCTAATTGCAGTATCTGATGCATCTGTAACTCATTGTATTGAAATAAAAATATCTGATTTTGATATTTTCCATCAACATGACATATACAGAAAACCAGGTTATAACCTCAGTGTCGAAATTGATTCGTGACGGCTCTTTCACTTTATAGTTGAGGATATTACGATGAAAAAAGTATTAGGCGTTATTCTTGGTGGTCTGCTTCTTCTGCCAGTTGTGAGCAATGCAGCGGATGCGCAAAAAGCAGCTGATAACAAAAAACCGGTCAACTCCTGGACCTGTGAAGATTTCCTGGCTGTGGACGAATCCTTCCAGCCAACTGCAGTTGGTTTTGCTGAAGCGCTGAACAACAAAGATAAACCAGAAGATGCGGTTTTAGATGTTCAGGGTATTGCAACCGTAACCCCAGCTATCGTTCAGGCTTGTACTCAGGATAAACAAGCCAACTTTAAAGATAAAGTTAAAGGCGAATGGGACAAAATTAAGAAAGATATGTAATTCCGGGAATGCGTTACATCGTACTTCCTTGCATATTGAACAGGCCGGAATATCTTCTTTAAAAGCAGCTATTCCTCCTGTTCATATATAATCTCTATATTGAATGGGTTACAAAATGAATATTTCATCTCTCCGTAAAGCGTTTATTTTTATGGGCGCTGTAGCGGCTTTGTCACTGGTGAACGCACAATCTGCGCTGGCAGCCAATGAATCCGCTAAAGATATGACCTGCCAGGAATTTATTGATCTGAATCCAAAAGCAATGACCCCGGTTGCATGGTGGATGCTGCATGAAGAAACAGTATATAAAGGTGGCGATACCGTTACTTTAAATGAAACCGATCTCACTCAAATTCCTAAAGTGATCGAATACTGTAAGAAAAACCCGCAGAAAAATTTGTATACCTTCAAAAATCAAGCATCTAATGACTTGCCGAATTAATGAGGTACAAGTAAAAAGGAGTAGCAAGTTGAGCCATCTTGCTGCTCCTTTTTGCATTTTTATATGACAGCAGAATTTATTATACGTCTTATACTCGCGGCAATTGCCTGTGGCGCTATTGGCATGGAAAGGCAAATACGCGGCAAAGGAGCAGGGTTACGCACACATGTATTAATTGGCATGGGAAGCGCCCTGTTTATGATTGTTTCGAAATATGGTTTTGCTGACGTGCTGTCTTTAGATCACGTCGGACTGGACCCCAGCCGTATTGCTGCTCAGGTGGTGACGGGCGTCGGGTTTATCGGTGCAGGTAACATTCTCGTTCGTAACCAAAATATTGTAGGTCTGACGACTGCAGCGGATATCTGGGTGACCGCCGCCATTGGTATGGTTATTGGCAGTGGTATGTACGAACTGGGTATTTATGGTTCAGTGATGACCTTGCTGGTGCTGGAAGTCTTCCATCAATTAACCTTCCGCCTGATGAACAAAAATTACCATTTACAGCTGACACTAGTGAACGGTAATACGGTATCAATGCTCGACTGGTTTAAGCAGCAAAAAATAAAAACTGATTTAGTTTCGTTGCAGGAAAATGAAGATCATGAAGTGGTCGCCATTGATATCCAGCTTCATGCCACAACGTCGATAGAAGATCTGTTGCGATTATTAAAAGGTATGGCAGGGGTGAAAGGCGTTTCAATTAGCTAATCTGTATAGTTATTTATTCGCAGGAGTACCAGTGCGGTACTCCTGTTGCTTTTAATGATCGAGGACGATCAGTGGTGAATGGTTGGCAGGATCTTTAAGTACGGTAATATCCGCGCCGTAGAGCATTGTCAGCGCCTGCTGTGTCAATACGTCCTGTGGTTTACCATTTGCGATAACCTTTCCTTTTTGCATTAATACAACACGGTCTGCATAACGCGCGGCAAGATTTAGATCGTGCAATATGCAGCAGACATTGAACTGCCGCTCGTGAACTAACTGGCGTAATAAACGAAACAAGTGCTGCTGATGGTGAATATCCAGCGCCGAAGTTGGTTCATCAAGAAATAACCATTTCGGTGAGGGAGTAGGTTCCCAGAGTTGCACCAGCAGGCGCGCTAGTTGCACGCGCTGTTGTTCACCACCGGATAATTGCCGATAGTCGCGGTTTGCTAACGCCTGACAGTCACATAACGCCATTATTTGTGCTGTTTCATTATCCTGATTACCAGTACGATGCGGATGCTGCCCCATCTGGATAACTTCTTGTACGCTGAATGGAAACGCCATGTGGCTATTTTGACGCATCACGGCCCGGTGTTTCGCCAGTTCAGTAATCGACCATTCATTTAATGGCTTATTAAACAACCGACATTCGCCGCTATCAGGTTGAAGATAGCCGGTTAACTGGCGAAGCAGCGTAGATTTTCCCGCACCATTAGGGCCGAGAATTGCAACAATTTCCCCACCGGGAAAAGTCAGCGAGACATTATCAGTCAGACGCCGCCCCTGAAGGCTATAAACCAGATTCTGGGCGCTGATCATGTGATCCTCCGATTTCGCAGAATCAACCACATAAAATAAGGGCCACCAAGCAGGCTGGTTAATAATCCTACGGGCATTTCTGCTGGCTGTACCAGCGTGCGGGCAAGCGTGTCTGCCATCAGCAATAAACAGGCTCCGGCGAGGGCGGAACAAGGGATTAGCCAGCGGTGATTTGCTCCGGTAGTCATGCGAATCAGATGCGGGATCACCAGGCCAATAAAGCCGATAATGCCGCTTACCGATACGGCAGCACCAACGAGCAGTGAGCTCACTAACAGTAATTGCTGGCGTTTACGCTTAACGTTCACGCCGAGGTAATGAGCTTCTTCATCACCGAGCTGCAGTAAATTCAGCGTTCCGGCGAGACTAGTTGTTGCGATAATGGCCGGAAGGATGAATGAACTGGCAACCAATAACGTCGGCCATTGCGCCTGTCCAAGATTGCCCATCATCCACAATGTGAGTTGTCGTAGCTGCTGCTCATCGCCGATATAGCTCAGGATGCCGATCGCTGCGCCGCACAGGGCATTGATGGCGATACCGGCGAGTAATAATTGCATCATGCTGCCATCGCGATGGCGCTGCGTGATGAGAAAAATGATGGTGCAGACCACTAAACTTCCGGCAATGGCAAACATCATTTGCTCATAGAGCACCAGCACCACTGGGAAGGAGAAGGGCAGCACAATAGCAACGCCAACCATTAATGCAGAACCGCTACTGACGCCAAGTAATCCTGGGTCAGCCATTGGGTTGCGAAAAAGCCCCTGCATAATTACCCCTGCGGTTGCCAACGCTGCACCTACCAGCACCGCCAGCAAAACCCGTGGTAGACGAATATTGAGCCAGATATCGCGGTATTCCTCATCAAAAAGGGCATCAAAACTGATCTTTAACGCTCCCTGACTAGCACCGAACAGCACTAGGGCAAGCAATAATAGTGATAGCCCCATAAAGACCCTGGCGGATGAAAATGAATCCTTGTGCACGCAAAACTCCGTTACGACATTACGGCGCGGACATGCCGCGCCGGGGTATCACGCCGGTTTCAGGTCCGGTTCAATCAGACTGTAGACCTGCTGGTTAAGTGCTGGCGCATTTGCTAGTTCATGGATATGTGCGGCGACATCGGCACGGCGGACAAAACCATGACACTCCTGATTTTGTACCCGTTGTGCTTTGCCTGTTGCTGCGCCGTCAAGCAGACCACCAGGGCGGAGAATGGCGTAATCAAGCTGGCTGGTTTGCAGCCAGCTTTCCGCCAGCGTTTTTTCCCGTACCGCCTGACCAAACGCAGCCTTTGCCCGCTCCGATAAAAACGGCCAGCTATCGCCGCATCCCAAAGAGGTCACCAGAATCATGCGACTGATGCCGGCCTTTTCGGCCTCATCAATCACTGTTCTGTGCGCCAGATAATCCTGAGCTCCTCCCATTGTGGAGATGATAAGCGCATCCGGGCCAGCTGCGCGGCAAGCAGCCGCGACTACGCTGGCATCACAGGCGTCGCCTGTAAAAACCTGTACGCCTTGTTGCGCCAGTTTCGTGGCGGCATCGGCATGACGAATGACAGCAACGACCGGACGTTGTTCCGCCAGCGCCAGTTCAAGCGTTCTGACACCCACACCTTTTCCGCCTGCGCCAAAGAGTAGCCACGGCGTCATCAGGCGTGTTCCTTTAACGATGCCGCCAGAGTATGGAAGGCGCTGACTTGTTCGCTCAGGAGCTGACGATGGTCATCCCTACCGAGGAAGATTTTCAGCATGGCGCTGCCTTCCTTATTGAAAAAGAGAATGGACGCGGTGTCCATGCCCATAAATTTACGTTCGATAAAGGCAATATGCGTGCAGTTTTCTGCTTTGATATGCTCGGACATGCCGTGCTTTCCGCGTAGGTTGAAATAGCCGTGGCGATGGAAACCCGAAGGCAGTTCGCCGCTAAATTCGAGGATTACATCGGCAGTATGTACTAACGTGGTGACGTTGCCCCATTCGCAGACGGTATCCCAGACAGTATCGAATTTATCGCCTGGCACTACGGTAGAGAAGGGTAGATTTCTCACTACCTCCAGCAGTGTGGTGTTGTATTGTTCGGCTACCACTTCCAGCGTACCGTCCGGCTCCGTTTTCAAAAATTCTTGTAACGAGACATGGCTCATAAATCACTCCTGTTATGGTTTTTCACGCACAATCGCTGGCGCATTAAGTACCTGAATTAGTTCATTAAGAGACTGCAAAATATTGCTTGCCCAGAAACGACCTTCATTAGTCAGCCGCAGGCAAGTTGAAGCATCGCGACTTAAGCCTTTTTGGTGCCATTGAGCCAGTAACGGCGCGAGTTTTTCGGCATGTGGCGTAAGTTCATCCAGCGGTACGCGCGCTGTTTCAACACCTGACTGCAAGGTATGACGCCATTGCGCATTACGTTCGGCGTTACGCATGATCATCATCAGCGGTTTTTTGCCTGCCGCGACGGATTCATGCCAGGTCTGAAGATTGCGTTCGTTCATCCAGGAGTAATCATTAATCGAACCGCCGGCTCCGGAACCAAAGGCCAGACAATCGGCACCTTGTTTTATCAGCAGGTTATAGAGATTGCGTTCGCGTGTGGTACGGCCCCAGTGGCTGTTACTAATACAGCGCCAACCGGCTTCGTCCATGAAGTCACACCCTTGCAGATAAAGATCGCGACGTTCTGCCGGAGAGGGCACGGTAGTACGCCCATTTTCCACGGCCTTGCCCAGCGGTGTATTGGGCAGGACATTGAGCGCATAGAGATCGACGCCGTCGAGACCGATATCGCGGGCAATAGCCAGATCTTCTCCCCAGGTTTGCGCATCCTGACCCGGCAGGCCAAACAGCAGGTCACAGACCACCGCAGCACGGTCACGTTTGACCAGGCTTTCCATAAACGCAATAGCGGTTGGGCCATCCGAGGTGCGGGCCATTTTCTTGCGGATTTTGCTGTTAAACGACTGGATACCAATTGAGAAGCGGTTTGCTCCTGCATCAAGGCAAGCATCGATTCGCTCAGCGTCAAAATTCAATACCCGTCCTTCGATAGTAATTTCACAATCAGGGGCCAGTGGCAGCTTTTCTCGTAATGTGGTGATGATTCTGGCCAAATCGTGTGCCGAAAGTGCGGAAGGCGTACCGCCACCGAAATAGACCGCGTGGATGGGGGCAGACTGATGCAATACGCTGTCCGCTTCCATTTCTATTTCACGAATCAGGGCGTCGGTATAATGAGTACACGCATCTTCATTAAAACGGTTCTGATAAAAGCCACAAAACGTGCAGTGTGTCGCGCAAAAAGGAATGTGTAGGTAAACCAGTCGCTTACGAGGTGATACCGTTTGATTGAGCATCTCTTGCCAGGTTAGTGCCAGTTGCTCTTTGGCAACCGGAATGGCTCCACGAAACGGCATCATGGCGCGCCTGTCTTTAAATGGCTGATCACCGTCTAAAGCAAAATGTGGCGTGAGATCCAGGGTGTTAATTGCGTTCATTCGTCTGATTTAAATCCATTTATTGCGGCCAAAGCTGCTGGTGTAAAGACTCAACGACATCAGCAATACGCGGACCCATTCCCAGAATCAGGTTTTGATCAACGGTGATAATGCGCTGGTTTTTCCATGCGGCAGTGTGGGTAATTCCAGCAATAGAACGTAGCCGATTAATATCGCCATCAACCATTTGTGAGGTTACGACAATCACTTCTGGATTAGCCGCAATCAGTGATTCTGCACTGTAGCTTTTGTACTGCTGGTGGGGAGCGACGTTTTCTGCTCCGGCAAGCGAAAGAATGGCGTCCGCGACGCTGCCTTTACCGGCAACTTGTGGCGCACTTCCGCCCGCGGAGAGAATAAACATGGCTTTAACCGGGGCTTTTTTGGCCGCCACGTTTTGCTGTACTCGCTCCAGGCGTTGGCTGATTTTTGTCACCAGTGCCTCGCCTTGTTCAGGAACCTGTAGCGTTTTTGCCAGTTGGCGAATGTTGGCGTACATCTGCTGAAGGGTGGCAGGCACACGCGGCAGGGTGACGACGTTGATTTTCTGCGCTCGTAGTTGGTCGAGCACAATTTGTGGCCCGGCATCCTGCCAGGTAATTACGCTATCCGGGCGAAGTGACAAAATGCCTTCGCTGCTGAGTTGTTTCCAGTAGCCAATATGCGGCAGTTTGGCGGTTTCTGGTGGATAAGATGTCGTTTCATCGACACCAACCACGCGTTCGCCAGCGCCCATCGCGTAGATTAGCTCCGTCAGCGATCCTCCTGCGACCACGATACGTTCGGCAGCCGTTACGCTAAAAGCCCAGCTAAGAGCCAGTACTGCCGTAAACAATTTTTTTCGTTTTACTGCGGTCTTCGCGGCAGAGGCCACGGCTGAAATACATAACGTCAGTGGGGAAAAAAGAAACGGCCTGGTGATGATCCTTGGCATAATGTGAGAACTCTTATCAAATTGAGAATGATTATGATTATCATTTGAGTTATATATGAAATACAACCGTCGATTCAATACGCAAGTCGTTACAAGCGTATTTATTTTTGATTTTTATCAAGATGCTTCGTCAGCTAACGTTCTTGTTACCGACTAAATTTCATCGCGGGAAAAAGCTGAGAACCCAGAGATATCGAGGCTTGCAGAGCAAAGAGAAGAAAAAATTATCACTGTTAACGACAAAATTTAGTGATGAGGCATGGGGGGATAACCATAAAAACAAGGTGGTTTACAGGGCGCAGGATAGGTTTCATAACCCCCTGTTTATTGTGTTAATGGTGGTTAAAAAAAAACTTGATCATAAAAAATTGATCGATAATAATTCTCATTATCACGTTTGCATTTAACAAAACACGACCATATGGATAACAAAACCATAGCATTTGCAAGGGATAACGCACAGCTCTCTTCACTCCTGATGGGGCATATCGTTTTGCCTGACAAAGAGGGCGTGCTTTTGCGTAATTGCCGAGTTATCAGGCAATTTCATGGGATATAAACGCCTGTAAACTCACCCGGCGAATATTATCGCTCTGAATTTTAAATAAATTTATTTTTCGCCAGCCACCCCGGTATTAACCCAGGCAGCCAGCATTTTTTATTTTCCTCATGGAGAATCGCTATGTCACGTCCGCAATTTACCTCGTTGCGTTTGAGTTTGTTGGCCTTGGCTGTTTCTGCCACCTTGCCAACGTTTGCTTTTGCTACTGAAACCATGACCGTTACGGCAACGGGGAATGCCCGTAGTTCCTTCGAAACGCCTATGATGGTCAGCGTCATCGACACTTCCGCTCCTGAAAATCAAACGGCTACTTCAGCCACCGATCTGCTGCGTCATGTTCCTGGAATTACTCTGGATGGTACCGGACGAACCAACGGTCAGGATGTAAATATGCGTGGCTATGATCATCGCGGCGTGCTGGTTCTTATCGATGGTGTTCGCCAGGGAACGGATACCGGACACCTGAATGGCACTTTTCTCGATCCGGCGCTGATCAAGCGTGTTGAGATTGTTCGCGGACCTTCAGCATTACTGTATGGCAGTGGCGCGCTGGGTGGAGTGATCTCCTACGATACGGTCGATGCAAAAGATTTATTGCAGGAAGGACAAAGCAGTGGTTTTCGTGTCTTTGGTACTGGCGGTACGGGGGACCATAGCCTGGGATTAGGCGCGAGCGCGTTTGGGCGAACTGAAAATCTGGATGGTATTGTGGCCTGGTCCAGTCGCGATCGGGGTGATTTACGGCAAAGCAATGGTGAAACCGCGCCGAATGACGAGTCCATTAATAACATGCTGGCGAAAGGGACCTGGCAAATTGATTCAGCCCAGTCTCTGAGCGGTTTAGTGCGTTACTACAACAACGACGCGCGTGAACCAAAAAATCCGCAGACCGTTGAGGCTTCTGAAAGCAGCAACCCGATGGTTGATCGTTCAACAATTCAACGCGATGCGCAGCTTTCTTATAAACTCGCCCCGCAGGGCAACGACTGGTTAAATGCAGATGCAAAAATTTATTGGTCGGAAGTCCGTATTAATGCGCAAAACACGGGGAGTTCCGGCGAGTATCGTGAACAGATAACAAAAGGAGCCAGGCTGGAGAACCGTTCCACTCTCTTTGCCGACAGTTTCGCTTCTCACTTACTGACATATGGCGGTGAGTATTATCGTCAGGAACAACATCCGGGCGGCGCGACGACGGGCTTCCCGCAAGCAAAAATCGATTTTAGCTCCGGCTGGCTACAGGATGAGATCACCTTACGCGATCTGCCGATTACCCTGCTTGGCGGAACCCGCTATGACAGTTATCGCGGTAGCAGTGACGGTTACAAAGATGTTGATGCCGACAAATGGTCATCTCGTGCGGGGATGACTATCAATCCGACTAACTGGCTGATGTTATTTGGCTCATATGCCCAGGCATTCCGCGCCCCGACGATGGGCGAAATGTATAACGATTCTAAGCACTTCTCGATTGGTCGCTTCTATACCAACTATTGGGTGCCAAACCCGAACTTACGTCCGGAAACTAACGAAACTCAGGAGTACGGTTTTGGGCTGCGTTTTGATGACCTGATGTTGTCCAATGATGCTCTGGAATTTAAAGCCAGCTACTTTGATACCAAAGCGAAGGATTACATCTCCACGACCGTCGATTTCGCGGCGGCGACGACTATGTCGTATAACGTCCCGAACGCCAAAATCTGGGGCTGGGATGTGATGACGAAATATACCACTGATCTGTTTAGCCTTGATGTGGCCTATAACCGTACCCGCGGCAAAGACACCGATACCGGCGAATACATCTCCAGCATTAACCCGGATACTGTTACCAGCACTCTGAATATTCTGATCGCTCACAGTGGCTTCTCTGTTGGGTGGGTTGGTACGTTTGCCGATCGCTCAACACATATCAGCAGCAGTTACAGCAAACAACCAGGCTATGGCGTGAATGATTTCTACGTCAGTTATCAAGGACAACAGGCGCTCAAAGGTATGACCACTACTTTGGTGTTGGGTAACGCTTTCGACAAAGAGTACTGGTCGCCGCAAGGCATCCCACAGGATGGTCGTAACGGAAAAATTTTCGTGAGTTATCAATGGTAATCATCTGCCCCGATATTTCGGGGCATTTATCTGGAAGGAAGAGAGACAATGAACCACTACACACGCTGGCTTGAGTTAAAAGAACAAAATCCCGGAAAGTACGCGCGTGACATCGCAGGGTTAATGAATATTAGAGAAGCAGAACTGGCATTTGCACGCGTCACGCACGATGCGTGGCGGATGCACGGCGATATCCGTGAAATTCTGGCGGCGCTCGAAAGTGTTGGCGAAACCAAATGTATTTGTCGTAATGAATATGCAGTCCATGAGCAAGTTGGTACGTTCACAAACCAGCATTTGAACGGACATGCCGGATTGATCCTCAATCCGCGCGCGCTGGATTTACGTCTGTTTCTCAATCAATGGGCCAGTGTTTTCCACATCAAAGAAAACACGGCTCGTGGCGAACGCCAGAGTATTCAGTTCTTTGATCATCAGGGTGATGCATTACTAAAAGTTTATGCCACCGACAATACCGATATGGCGGCATGGAGTGAGCTTCTGGCACGGTTTATCACCGATGAGAATATGCCGCTTGAGTTAAAAGCCGTTGATGCGCCAGTTGTTCAAACGCGAGCCGATGCCACTGTGGTCGAGCAAGAGTGGCGGGCGATGACCGACGTTCATCAGTTTTTTACGTTGCTAAAGCGCCACAATCTGACGCGCCAACAGGCGTTCAATCTGGTGGCAGACGATTTGGCCTGCAAAGTATCCAACAGTGCGTTGGCGCAAATTCTTGAATCTGCACAGCAGGATGGTAATGAAATCATGGTGTTTGTTGGCAACCGTGGCTGCGTACAGATTTTCACTGGTGTGGTAGAAAAAGTGGTGCCAATGAAAGGTTGGCTGAATATTTTCAACCCGACGTTTACTCTTCATCTATTAGAAGAGAGCATTGCTGAAGCCTGGGTTACCCGTAAACCGACCAGCGATGGCTACGTAACCAGTCTGGAATTGTTTGCCCATGATGGTACGCAGATAGCGCAACTTTATGGTCAACGTACAGAAGGCGAACAGGAGCAAGCGCAATGGCGTAAGCAAATTGCTTCGCTGATACCGGAAGGCGTTGCTGCATAACGTATAATTAACGGGAGGTCTGGCTATTTATTGCTGGGCCTCTTTATATTGATCAATCGTTCACACCAGATAATCAATATGCTGATGGCGTACCAGCTCATTGATCCGCTTAAGATTGAGGATCATCATGATATTGTGTTTATGGCAGTAGAACGTTTTTAGCGATATTTTCAGTTTCTCCAGAATATCTTCCGTTGTCATTTGATTCGCAATGCAGCTCAGAACCTGATGTTGCTTGCGCGAAAGTGACACATTCGCTTCAGGCACGGAGCAGTAACTGCCATTGATGAGTGCGACAAAATCAATGATAGTGATAGTCCGCGGAACAAAGGTCACCGGCACTTTCCCCAGGCAGCGTTTAATATTAAAGGGGGAGAAAATAATGACATGGACAGGTTTTAATCGTTCGATTTGAGTGAGAAAATTAGAATGAAATACATTATTCATTAATGTATCAATAATGACGAAGGCATTCTGATGCAACATTACGTCGATCTCTTCTTCGTTCTGTATATGAACGACATTACCTTTACTCAGAATGTTTTTCATCGCGGTGAAGAACATCGTATCCCTGGTAATTATAAGAAACATAACCGACTCCTGGTGCGGACATTAACTTTATAATCAGTTTGCCAAAGGTAATTAACAGGACAGGGCTTATAATAATAATAGTTAGCTTACTGTATATTAATTTTATGTAATACATGATGCAGATGCTGAGAAAGCATCTGCATCTTTCGGTGGTGTTATTTGACCAGCTCAGGTGTTACCTGACTCACCGCATTGGTGTAGTAAGGCGCACCCCAGCCCGGTTCCGGCCAGAATGCACCATAGCCGTAATCCCACAGGTTATAGGTGGTATTAACTACTTCTCTCAAATGCCACACCTGGATGCCCTGCATATTCACTTCCAGGAAGTTATACGGGACTTTATTGATAAAGCCTGGTTGTTCACCCTGAATGGTACCGAGGATGGTAACAAAGTGATTACGATAGTTCACTGGGTCAAGGAAGCCGCTTTGTCTGGCGAGCAGTCGGCCCTGATAGTTGGCTTCAATATCAGGCTTCGCATAGCTATCCAACGGTAATACAGCGATTTCTAACAACGTATCCGTTTTGCCATTGATAACGTTGATAACCTTCCCACCAAAGCGCGCTTGTTGACCAACATATAACCCCGGCTGGTTATGAACAGCAACAAAACTTTTTTGAATATCAGGTTGGTTATTGCCTTTGATATTTTGCGGAATTGAACTACATGCGGCAAGCAAAAATGAAAGGCTGAGTATGAGTGCACCTTTTGTCATGTTCATGTTACTATCCTTATCAACAAATATTAAAACCATAATAGATATTTCTTTATAGTTTTCATCTGATTCTGAGGCGATATGCCTGATAGTAACGTAAACCTGTCTGATGTTTATATCCCTTCTGTTTAGTTCAATTCCGTTATTTTGGGGCGTGGCATGAGTATCCATCGCCCCATAATATAATCCTTTGTTTTTAACTCACATAAAATCTATTTTTATTCAATGATTATAAAGTGCTAATAATAAATATTATGGTATTATATTCTGGGTGATGCTGCCAACTTACTGATTTAGTGTATGATGGTGTTTTTGAGGTGCTCCAGTGGCTTCTGTTTCTATCAG
>NZ_JAYQWM010000089.1:0-13162 GCF_036662595.1 Escherichia sp. Lx600-2
GAAAACAATGAGCTGGATTGCGGTATGTGATGTATCACAGGTTCAAGAAGAATTTCCTTTTTCCGCCAAAGTTGATAATGCCGAGATTGGGATCTTCTTGGTTGAGGACCAATATTACGCCTTGGAAGATGTTTGCCCGCATGCTTATGCCCTTTTAAGTCAAGGTTTTGTAGAAGATGGAAAAGTTGAATGCCCACTACATGAAGCCATTTTCGATATCAAAACCGGAAAATGTTTACGTGAACCAGGAGGTCGTGACTTAAAAACCTACCAAACGCGAGTTCACGAAAACCAAATCGAAATCAGTTTAATTGAGGAGTAGAAATGGAACCCATTCAGAATTTTAATCCTTATTTACCTGCAAATAACCAAATCATTCCTGCCCGTGAAGGAGGGAAAGGCAGTATTCAAGCACCGGGAAGTGCCCCCAATATTGTTTGGCAAACCCGTTCACGTATACCTGATGAATATGAGACCACTCTAATTTCGGCACTTGAGACTCTATTTGCAGCAGGCACTGAAACCCTTGATGAATTAGTTAGCGCATTAAACCAACTGCAAATATATGACCGACAAGGTCACCTTTGGTCTTCCAGCAGTTTCCGAGAATTTCTTCTCGTCAATGGTTATTAACACCTTGGCATTACTCAGAAAATATAATTAAAACGCCTTTGATAAACGGAAGCAAATCATGACAACCAATACACAACTTCAAAACTCTCAAGAATATTTAGATGTTGGGTTACGTGGACAATGGTATCCCGTATTATCCAGTTGGGAAGTAAGCAGTAACCCTATTGGCATCACTCGGCTCGAAGAACAAATCGTTTTATGGCGAGATGATAAAGGCCAACTTCACGCACTTGAAGATAGATGCCCACATCGTGGCGCTCGATTATCAATGGGGTGGAACCTAGGTGAACGCATTGCTTGCTGGTACCACGGCGTCGAAGTCGGTGGCGACGGTGTCGTTAAAGATGTTCCAGCGGTCAGCCAATGTCCGCTTGAAGGGCAAAAATGCTTAAAGACCTACCCAGTTCAAGAAATTCATGGGGCTATTTTTCTCTACTTTGCTGTCATTGAAGGTGAAACCCCACCCGCTCTTGAGTTCCCTGAAGAATTAGCGGATGACGAAAATCACAGTCATTTCCTATGTACTGCCTCATGGAAATGCAATTACCAGTACGCGTTAGAAAACGTAATGGACCCCATGCACGGAACCTACCTCCATTCATCATCACATTCAATGGCTGAAGGAGACAAACAGTCAGAGATGATCCTTGAAGCGACAAAAAATGGTTTCATTTTCCGTAAGAATGACCAAATTGGCGTCAACTTCGATTGGGTCGAATTTGCGAGCACAGGCGCAAATTGGATGCGCTTATCCATTCCTTATCAAAAACGTTTTGGGCCGGGTGGGCATTTTTGGATTATCGGTATGGTCGTTCCTGAAGACCGTGATCATACTCGGGTCTTCTTCTGGCGCATCCGCAAAGTCAAAGATTGGCAACGTGATTTATGGCGCTTTATGTACCGCAATCGTCTAGAAGGGTTGCACTGGGATGTCTTAGAACAAGACCGCGTTATTTTAGAAAACCTTGCGCCTAACGCACGTAATAGAGAATTCCTCTACCAACATGATGTGGGGCTATCGCGCCTACGCCGGATAATGCAGCGTGAAGCGAAAAAACAATTTGACCTAATAAACAGCAAGGTAGCTGAAAATGCGTGACTTATTAGTGGGCAAACGGATTGTTATCACTGGGGCAGCCAGAGGGCTTGGCTTTAGTTTTGCCCAAGCCGCAGCACAGCAAGGGGCTCATGTTGTCTTATGTGACATCCTAGAACAACGGTTACAAGAAAGCGTTGAAACACTCCGTAACCAAGGCCTTGATGCACAAGGTGTTCAGCTTGACCTTGCTTCCCCTGATTCAATAGCGCATGCATTCGATATCATCGGTCAGCAAGGGGTTATTGATGGTTTGATCAATAACGCAGCTCTTGCAACAGGTGTAGGCGGCAAGTTACTGGATGAGTATGACATAGCACTGTGGGATAACGTCATGACCGTCAATGTCAGAGGAACATGGCTAGTCACAAAAGCGGCTTTGCCATTTTTAAAACTCAGTGGCCATGGAAAAATCGTCAATATTGCCTCCGATACTGCACTGTGGGGTGCACCAAAGCTAATGGCTTATGTCGCCAGTAAAGGGGCCATTATCAGTATGACTCGTTCAATGGCTCGCGAACTTGGTACTCACCGCATTTGTGTGAATGCTATTGCACCGGGGCTTACCAAAGTTGAAGCAACAGAATATGTCCCTGCTGAGCGCCACCAGCTTTATGAAAATGGCCGAGCACTACAAGGTGAACAAATCCCTGAAGACGTAACGGGCACCGCGTTGTATCTACTTTCACCAATGGCTAATTTTGTCACAGGGCAATTAATTCCCGTTAATGGTGGCTTTGTTTTTAATTAACTAACCAAGTTGGCTAAGGGGTTAAGGCAATGAGTTCAACATGCAAATATTTAATACCGGGTTTGGAAAAAGGGTTACAACTTCTTCTTCTCCTCGCTCAGCAACATCGTGAGTTAACTTTTGCTGAAATCTTGCGCTTAGTCGATATGCCAAAGGCTACGGCATATCGGGCTATCCAAACATTGGTGCATTTGGATTTTCTCGTCCAACACCCACGCACAGGGGCCTTTTCTCTGGGGCGAAAAGTATTAAGCCTTGGTCTTGGTTATATTGCATCGTTAGATTTAACTCAATTAGGTCAACCCATTATCGAACAATTGAGAGACCGTAGCCAATGTAACAGCCATTTAGTTATCCGCGAT
Source organism: Escherichia sp. Lx600-2 (assembly GCF_036662595.1). NCBI lineage: Bacteria > Pseudomonadati > Pseudomonadota > Gammaproteobacteria > Enterobacterales > Enterobacteriaceae > Escherichia > Escherichia sp. Lx600-2. The sequence continues at coordinate 2,843 of NZ_JAYQWM010000089.1, forward strand.
GGCACAGATATTATTTATATCGCTCGGGTCAGTGGTGCCGAATCAAAAATTAACCACGTCAGTGTCGGAACACGTTTATCCGCGCATCGTACCTCACTTGGGCGCATGCTACTTAGTGGGCTGAACCGTGCGGAATTTGATGCACTCTACCCTCACGATGAGTTACCCGACAATGCAGGCAGTAAACACGAATTCTGGCAAATGATCCAAGCCGACAAATTGCGTGGCTACGTGATCGGCGAATCATTTTATCGTCGGGGGATTTCATCCATTGTTTACCCCGTCTACAACCAAGCTAATGGCGTAGAGGCGGTGATTAGCATCATGGTACCGATGAACAGTATTCCGGCACAGGAACGCCAGCGATTACAAAATGAAGTGAGTTATGCCGCGCAAAGATTGACTGAATTTATTGGTGGTATGAACCAAGCAAAAGCCGTTTAGCGTTAACCAATTATCTACCCTACATTTTTAGGTTTATTGCCATAAGCCTCAGACTCCTTTTGCCCAAAAGGTGCCTTTGGCAATAACACCAATCTACAGAGGACTTTGCTATGTCAGTGATTGGAATAGAAAAATTAGAATTTGGTGTCGAAGACATCCCTAACTGCCAAAAATTTTTACATGATTTTGGCCTACAGGTTACCGCGGTCAACCCGTCATTATTTTCGACGCTCTCTGGGGCAAAAATACAACTTTTTGACCATCAAGACCCTACACTTCCCCCTGCTTTTGAAACAGGCTCAACCCTGCGTCGAATAACTTGGGGGACGGAAAATGCCACTGAACTCAATAAAATCATCGAAAACATTCAGGGCTGTGATGGTTTCAAACTTACTGGAGATGGCGCCGAATGCCGTGACCCGAATGGTATGACAGTGGCTTTTACCGTCACTCAGCAACAGAGCGTCGAAATAGAAATCTCACCAATCAACCAATGGGGGGATATTCGCCGTATTGATCAACCTAGCCCTGTTTACGAAAAAGCAACGCCAATTAATGTGGGCCATGTGGTATTTTTTGTCGACGACTTACCGTCCACAGAAGCCTTTTATTGCCAAAAGCTGGGTTTTCAAGTCTCTGACCGTTATATCGACCGTGCTGTCTTTTTACGTGCTCAAGTTAATGGTTGTCATCACAATTTATTCCTACTCAAATTACCACACCGTGGCAGCGGCCTTAATCATGTTGCCTTTACCGTACGTGATATCCATGAAGTCATTGGCGGGGGCTTAGCAATGAACCGGCAGCAATGGAGCACCTTTATTGGTCCTGGTCGCCACCCGATTTCATCGGCTTATTTTTGGTACGTTAACAGCCCGACCGGTGGCGCCTTTGAATATTACACCAATGACGATTTCTTGACGGATAAATGGCAGCCTCGCGAACTGGAACATTCACTGGTTTCATTCACCGAGTGGGCGGTGGAAGGCGGTCTAGATTATGAAACCCGTCGTCAAGTCAAACCGGTAAAGGAGTAACCCTATGAATTCCTTAATCCAAGGTGGTATTGTCATTATTGGCGGTGGGCAAGCAGGTGGCTGGGCGGCAAAAACCTTACGAGATGAAGGTTACCAAGGCCAAATTTCTGTTATCAGCGATGAAGATCATGACTTTTATGAACGCCCACCGCTATCAAAAGCCGCACTCACACTAGAAAGCTTTGCGCTGTCTCGGTTATTTAGTGAAGAAGCCACCCAAGCCTTACATTTGCAATGGTTTCGCCCAGTGCGAGCCACTAAGATTGATACAAAAACAAAATGTGTTCACCTCAATGATGGCCGTATTGTAACATTTGAAAAACTGTTACTCGCCACAGGTGGACGCCCCCGTTACCTCTCCAATGATTGGCAAAAACACCCACAAGTTTTCGCATTACGCTCATGGAACGATGCACAACAACTACGCTCAGCACTCCTTGAGGCAAAGAAAATTGCCATCATTGGTGGCGGGTGGATTGGCTTGGAGGTCGCTGCCTCTGCACGTCAAATGGGAATAGATGTCACAATTTTTGAGCGTCAAAGCCGCCTATGCGAACGCAGCGTTCCACAAAATGTCTCTGAAGCATTGGCACAGCGCCATACCCGAGCTGGCGTACATATCATTACGGATTGTGGTGACATTAAGCTTGGGGAGTCAGTGACTCGCTTACAAATCACTTGCCAGAAGCAACCATGGCAAACATTCGACCTAGCCGTAATGGGGATTGGGGTTGAATTAAACCTTGAACTCGCCAAACAAGCTGGGCTTGATATCACCCATGGTATTGTTATCAATGACCAAGGGCAAACCTCACACCCTGATATTTACGCTGCTGGCGACGTGGCTTGTCATCCAACACTTTCTTTATGTCTGCAATCTTGGGCTTACGCACAAAACCAAGCCATCACGACGGCAAAAGCCATGTTAAACCCGCAATCAGAAGGGTTTGATGAACCAGCTTGGCTATGGTCGGATCAATACCAAGATAATATTCAAATATTGGGCATACCAACTTCGCAAGCGCAACAACACATCCAGCGCTATACACCAAACTCAGAGGTCCATTTTTCCCTGAATGACACTAATGAATTGGTGCAAATGATTGCTTTCAATGATGCACGCGCTATCAAGCTAGGTAAGCGTTGGATGCAAAGTCACCGCAAACTGGATCCTTCTGAACTTGCTGATCCAACATTTTCACTGATGTCACTGAAATAGTGTACAGCAAGGAGAAATAACATGGCTAATCAAAGCATTACCTTACAAGCCAAGGAACATGACCAACAAGCCCAAGACATCCCTGAAAAAATTAATTGGTTAATCCCAATTGGCTTATTTTCCTGTGTATTGCTCGCTTTCTTCGACAAAATCAGTATTGCAGCTCTGTTTTCAGATGAAAAGTTTCAGCAGGCACTTGGCATTGACTTTGATCCAACACGTTTAGGTCTGCTGATGAGCGCATTTTTATTTGCTTATGGCGTTTCCTCAATGTTACTTAGTGGAATTGGCGACCGATTCCACCCAACCAAAATGCTACTGTTTATGATTAGCAGTTGGTGCTTCTTAATGATTTTCATGGGGTTTACCCATCATTACGGCACGATGGTTTTTCTGAGGATCTTGCTCGGTATTGCTGAAGGCCCCCTACTAGCCATTGCTTACGCCATTGTACGCCGCACATTTCCACCTAAGATGCAGGCTCGCGCCACTATGATGTGGTTACTTGGAACTCCAATTGGAGCGGCTCTAGGCTTCCCTATCGCCCTATATCTTCTGAATAATTTTGGCTGGCAAAGTACCTTCTTTGTGATGGCGGCCTTTACCGTACCCGTTTGGTGGCTAGTCGTGATTGGTATCCGTCACCCTAACTTAGTAAATCGTCAGGCTCAAACCAAAAACTCAGCGGGTGAAAAACGACCAGCCGAACAGCTCGCGACCATACAAGCCCATAAAAAACGCTTATTCCAAAATAGCCATTTTTGGATTATCTGCCTGTTTAACATCGCTTTTCTTGTTTATCTTTGGGGGATGAATGGCTGGTTACCAAGCTATTTAATTAAAGGGAAATCAATCCACTTAGAGCATGCAGGGGTCTTATCCTCTCTCCCCTTTATCGCCATGTTGTTTGGCGAAGGAATAGGCGCATGGTTGTCTGACCGCTATGACCGTAGAGCTTTAGTGTGTTTTGTATCTCTCTTAGGTGCGGTATTGGGCTTAGCTGGAGTGCTATTCCTCACTGATACCTACAGCATCATCCTCATGATGGCATTTAGCATGTTTATGTGGGGAGCAGGTGCTCCCAATATCTTCGCTCTACTCGCTAAAGTCACACAAAAACAAGTCAGTGCATTGGCCGGTGGCATATTCAATGGCCTAGGAAACCTCGCTGGCGCGGCTGCACCTCTGCTGATGGGGGTGCTGATCACCGCCACTCACACTATGGATAGCGGGCTGTTATTTATCGTAATTATTGGTTTAGTCGGCAGCCTACTACTTCTGCCTCTACTGAAAAAATACTAATCACTCTGTGTAGGAGATAACGCTATGTCACAACCTCAAATCAAACCCCAAGATATCCCAATGGCACAATGGATAGAATCACGAATTGCTCGCCTTGAAGGCCGTAAATATGACTGGAACGCCTTGAAATTCCAAGCTGATTACGACCCTAAATATCGTCGTGCCCAAATGCGCTACATCGGTACTGGTGCAACAGGTGTTGCTAATGACGTGAATACCGTCCCCGCAGAGAACTTCACTTTCTCCACCATGGTATTACCTGCCAAATGTGAAGGCCCCTTACATTTACATCCTGATGTTGAAGAAGTGTTTTTCATGCTGAAGGGCACTATTACGCTATTTGTTCGTGATGGTGACGAAGAGTATGAAACGGTTCTCAAAGAACGTGACCTAATTTCTGTTCCAGCGGGGATTTACCGTGGTCTATTTAATCATGGAGAGGAAGAGGCATTAATGTGCGTGATGATTGGCACACAAAAGCCTGCAATCCCGACTTACCCAGAAGACCACCCGTTATCTAAAGTGAAACGTAACTAACCGGAGTTATCAGTGATGAATTTGCCAATCGAAAAACTTCCTGCACAACAACTGGCTGATTTTGGCCAATACCGCCTTAATTGGCGCTGTTCAGGTCATGGGCATGCCGTCGTTTTATTGCACGGGATCAGCTCTGGCTCGGCCTCATGGGTAAGCCAACTGGCTTCTTCATCACTGACCGACCACTATCGACTGTATAGCTGGGATGCTCCCGGCTATTCGGGCAGCTCAATGCTCAACACAGCGAAACCAACTGCTGTTGACTATGCTACAGCATTAAAAGCTTTTTTAGATAGCCTAAAAATACAACAGGTCGTTTTAGTCGGGCATTCACTCGGAGCCTTGATGGCTAGCGCTTTTGCCGCACAATATTCTCAGCGAGTAAAAGGATTATTTTTAGCTAATCCAGCTCAAGGCTATGCCTCTAAAAGCCCTGAACAGCAAGCTTCCGTGTATCAACAACGGCAGATGATTGTAACTAATTCAGGGTTACAAGCCTATGCTGAAAACCGAGCCGCCGCCCTACTATCACCCAATGCAACCCCAGAAAAAATCGATTGGGTGAAACAAAATATGGAAAAACTTAATCCCCAAGGCTTTCTTGCGGCAGCATGGATGTTAGCCCATGACGATATTAGTTTGTATTTAAAGGGTTATAACGGGCCAATCGAAATACTGGCAGGCGCTGATGACACCATTACGCCACCACAACAAGTACAGCAGCTCGCGATACAACAAGAGTGCCCTTTTTGGTTGATTAAACAAGCGGGACATGCCAGTTACCTTGATACCCCCACACAGTTTAATCACCATTTGAAACAATTTTTAGAGACGGTATACAACCCAGTCGAATAAAGGAATCCTTATGAATTTACAGTTAAATAACCGTATTGCTGTCGTGACTGGAGGGAGCTCTGGTATTGGTTTTGCAACAGTCAAACTGTTACTCGACGAAGGTTGTAAAGTTGCTTTTTGTGGTCGAGATACTGAAAAACTACAACACGCTCTCAATACATTACGGTCTCTCTACCCTCAAGGGGAATTTATCGCACAGCGCTGTGATGTCCTCGATAAGGCACAAACAGAAAACTTCGCTCAACATGTTTATCAACACTATGGGCAAGTTGATCTTCTGATTAACAATGCGGGTCAAGGCTATGTTGCAAGCTATGCTGACACTCCTGAAGCCGCTTGGTTACATGAAGCACAATTAAAATTATTTGGTGTCATTAACCCAGTAAATGCTTTTTTACCTTTCTTAGAACAATCCAATATTGCGTCAATTACCTGTGTTAATTCGTTATTAGCGTTACAACCCGAGCCCCATATGGTTGCCACATCTGCCGCACGCGCTGCTCTGTTGAACATGACATTAAATTTATCGAAAACATTGCTACCCAAAGGGATACGCGTTAACTCAATTTTGCTCGGTATGGTCGAATCAGACCAATGGCGGCGTCGTTTCGAAAACCGGAGTGATAAAAGCTTGGATTGGCAGCAATGGATTGGCGATATCGCTAACAAGCGAGGGATCCCGATGCAACGTTTGGGGAAACCAGAAGAACCAGCCCGTGCCTTAGTTTTTTTAGCTTCACCGATGGCTTCGTTTACCTCCGGTGCCGCTTTAGATATTTCGGGTGGCTTTAGCCATCACATTTAAAGGGTTAATTATGAAAACATTAATGTTGATTGGTTATGGTGCAATGGCACAAGAAGTGATTGCTCGTTTACCTAGTGGAATAACCCTTCGCTGGGTTGTGGCTCGCCCTCATCACCATAACGCAATACAAGAACGCTTCAAGGGCGCGGTGCTCCCTATTGATAGCCTTGATGACTTTAACGAACACCCCGATTTAGTGTTGGAGTGTGCTGGTCATCAAGCGGTACAGCAGTATGCGCCAACCATTTTACAAAGGGGCTGGACTCTTGCCATTATTTCCACTGGTGTACTGGCTGATGCCACTTTCGAAAACACACTAACCACATTAGCAAAGCGTCATCAAAGCCAACTAATTCCTCTCTCAGGCGCGGTTGCTGGGCTTGATGGTTTACGAGCAGCCAAAGAGGCGAACATTACCCACGTCATTTATCAGTCACGTAAAAGCCCTGCCAGTTGGCGCAATGGTGCTGCTGAGCGTTATATCGACTTATCGAGTGTCTCTGAAGCTACCGCCTTTTTTAGTGGTAGTGCGCGAGAAGCTGCCTTGAACTTCCCAGCCAATGCTAATGTTGCCGCTACCGTTGCACTGTATGGCATAGGTATGGATGCAACTCAGGTACAACTCATCGTTGATCCGGACACCACCAAAAATTCGCATCAAATTGATGTAAGAGGGGATTTCGGGCATTTTTCTATTGAGTTAAATGGCAACCCCCTACCTTCAAACCCAAAGACATCTATGCTTGCAGCCCTAAGTGCCGTTGAAATTTGCCGCCGTATTGCTGAGCAACAGGTAAGCTAATAGGAGCCTAATCATGAATAAAATGGATATTTTTGTGGGGGGAAAATGGCAACAAGGTCGTGGACCTGAAATGCAATCACGTTTTCCGGGTGATAACCATGTCGTTGCTACTCTCAACAGTGCCAGCCTTGAAGATGTCCAAGACGCCGTAAACGCGGCGGACAAAGCTTGGCGAGAACCTACCTGGCGCAATATGCCTGCGCATCAACGCGCGGCTATCTTATATAACGTCAGCGCATTGATTGATGAGCAGCGTGAAACCTTAACGCAATTACAAACTTTGGACAACGGGAAGCCGTGGGCTGAAGCGCGTGGTTTAGTCATGAGCGCAGCCGCCACCGCACGTTATTTTGCCGCCGTTTGTGAGGTTTCTGGAGGGGAGCTTCCACCTCGACGCCAACCAGACTTGATGACAATAAGCACTTACCAACCCATCGGAGTGATCGCCGCCATCACACCGTGGAACTCCCCCATTGCCAGCGATATGCAAAAAATTGCTCCGGCGCTTGCCGCAGGTAATGCGGTTATTTTAAAACCTGCAGAAGCCACGCCACTAATTTCATTAAAATTGGCAGAACTCTTTGAACAAGCAGGGTTACCAAGTGGCTTACTCAGCGTATTACCGGGAAAAGGCTCTATTGTGGGTGATGCATTGGTTCGCCACCCGTTAGTGCGAAAAATCTCTTTCACCGGGGGGACAAACACGGGTCGCCAACTGGCTCATATTGCGGCTGATAAACTGATCACGACCTCCCTCGAACTGGGTGGGAAATCCCCAACAATTGTGCTAGCAGATGCTGACCTAGACATTGCCGCTCATGGAGTCTGTTACGGTATTTTTAGTTCAATGGGGCAAGCTTGTATCGCAGGTTCTCGCTTATTTGTTGCCCGCGATATCTACCAACCTTTTATGGAAAAATTAACCCAATTAACCCAGAACTTGATTATTGGCGACCCAAGGCAAGAACGCATCCATGTGGGGCCTTTAATTTCAGCGGCTCACCGTGATAGCGTCAAAACCTACGTTGAACAAGCCGTCCAACAAGGCGGTCATATTCGCCTTGGCGGTACCGTTCCCACAGACCCCGCACTACAAAATGGCAATTATTTCTTACCGACCATTATTGAAGGCCTCAGTAATCAATCTAGTGTTTGCCAAGAAGAAATCTTCGGCCCCGTCTTAGTGGTGATCCCCTTTGATGATGAAGCCACATTGATCCAAGAAGCTAATGATTCCGTTTATGGGCTGGCTGCGGGGATTTGGACTCGCGACTATACTCGCGCCTTTAAACTGGCGGATGCCCTTGATGTAGGAACAGTTTGGGTCAATACCTACAAAGTTTTTTCCATCTCAACCCCATTTGGGGGCTTTAAAGAAAGTGGCATTGGCAGAGAAAAAGGCTTAGAAAGCCTAAAAGCCTATATGCAACAAAAAAGCCTTTTTTTGGCACTTAACCCACAACCAAACCGTTGGTGTGAATAGCTTATCCGTTAAAGGATTACGGCTGCATTTAGGAGAATACAATGTCTGAAATGATTACAGTTGGCGAAGCTATCGCCAGAACACTTGAACAATACCAAGTCACAACGGTTTACGGGGTTATTTCTATTCACAATTTACCTATTGCCGATGCGATTGGCCGTCGTGCTAAAATTGACTTTACCCCAAGCCGTGGAGAAGCCGGAGCAGTAACTATGGCCGATGCACACAGCCGTTTTAGTGGCTTAGGCGTCGCGCTAACGAGTACGGGGGCTGGAGCAGGAAATGCAGTGGGGTCAATGATTGAAGCTATGAATGCTTGTTCACCAATGCTCCACATTACTGGGCAGGTTGAAAAAGCCTATTTAGATATGGATGCAGGGTTTATTCATGAAACAGCGGATCAACTGGGTTTCTTGCGTTCAAGCTCTAAACAAGCATTCCGTGTACATACACCAGAACAAGCGGTGGCGACACTGCATAAAGCAATCCAAGTTGCGCAAACCGCCCCATGTGGCCCTGTTTCGATTGAAATCCCCATTGATATTCAAAGTGCCCAAGTGCCATTGTCCTTATTAAGTGCCCCGCTTTCTGTGCCAACTTTGCCCGCAATTTGCTCATCACAGATAGAAGCCATTTGGGACAAACTTCAGCATGCACAGCGCCCATTATTGTGGGTCGGTGGCGGTGCATTGCAGGCGGTAGAAGCCGTTAAACGCTTGGCTAACCAAGGTGTCGCCGTGATCAGCAGCACCCATGGAAGAGGTATTTTATCGGATGATCACCCGTTCAGCCTGCGTGCTTTTCATAATGCGGACTCAATTGAGACATTAATGCGTGAATGTGATTTGACGCTGGTCGCGGGCTCCCGGTTACGCAGTAATGAGACTAAAACTTGGTCATTACCATTACCTCACCCCATCATCCAAATTGATATTAACCCGTTAGCGGCAAACCGCAATTACTTAGCCGACCTCAATATCACAGGGGATTGTAAAGGCCTGCTTAATGCGCTTGCCGATAAAATTGAGCAAGCTAACCGCCCAGTTTCTTCTGCATGGAAACAGCAAATACAACAAGCCGTTCAGTTGGCAGAACAGCAATTAAGGGCACAATGCGGGCCATACAGTGAACTCAGTGATGCTGTCGAGCAAGCCTTACCCGAACATGGTATTTTTGTGCGGGACATTACTGTATCAGGCAGCTTATGGGGCAGCCGTTTATTAAAAGCTACACAGCCGATGCACAATATTCATTCCTTAGCGGGTGCCATTGGCTTAGGCCTTGCGATGGCCATTGGTAGTGCGAAAGCCAACCCAAATACCGCAGTGATTGGCTTAGTTGGGGATGGCGGCTTGATGTTAGGGGTCGGTGAGCTTGCGACTATGGCTCAAGAACAACTACCGATTGTGTTGATAATCATGAATGACCAAGGTTATGGTGTCATGCGTGGTATTCAGGAAAAATATTTCTCAGGTCGCCAATATTATAATGAGTTATTAACACCATCATTTAGCCAACTAGCACAATCGATGGGGATCACCGCCCTAACGGTAGATAAACCCAGCGAATTCCAACCTATACTTCATCAAGCTGTTGCTTTAAAGCGGCCAGTTGTCGTTGAAGTATTAATGAATCATATCGGTAAAATGAATTTCTCGGGCCCCCCGCAGAAAAAACTATTTTAACCTCTAACTTCTTATCGAGCGCGGCACTCCGTCGCGCTTTACAAATCCATTAAACAAAAAACTCTCCTATGTCTGATACAAATTACTTTCCTAGCTGATTCACCACATTTTGCTCAATATGGCAAAAAATCCGCTCCTGACAACAGGTTAG
>NZ_JAYQWM010000090.1:0-13081 GCF_036662595.1 Escherichia sp. Lx600-2
TCGGTGGAGCTGCATGACAAAGTCATCGGGCATTATCTGAACATAAAACACTATCAATAAGTTGGAGTCATTACCCATTCTTATAAAGAAAAAACTGGCTTGTTACGGCCAGTTTTCCAGATTTGCAAAGGTGTAGGTATGGTTTTTCTACACTAACCTCTCATGGTAACGAACTCTTCTGCCGCCGTCGGGTGAATGGCGACGGTATTGTCGAAGTCTTTTTTGGTCGCCCCCATCTTCAGTGCCACCGCGAAGCCCTGCAACATTTCGTCCATACCAAAACCAATGCCGTGAATACCGACAATCTTCTCTTCCGGTCCAACGCACACCAGCTTCATGCGGCACGGCTGGCGGTGAGTGGTGACGGCGGTATACATCGCGGTGAAAGAGGATTTATACACTTTCACCTGATCGTCGCCGTACTGCTCGCGCGCCTGCGGTTCCGTTAAACCAACAGTACCAATCGGCGGATGGCTGAAGACCACGGTCGGAATGTTGCTGTAATCCAGATGCTCATCCGGCTTGTTATTAAACAGGCGCTCAGAGAGGCGGCGACCCGCTGCAACTGCCACCGGTGTCAGTTCTACTGCACCCGTGTTATCGCCCACCGCGTAAATACCTTCAATGTTGGTGTTTTGATATTTATCGACGACGATATAGCCTTTTTCGTTGGTTTTAACGCCAGCGGCTTCGAGGTTGATGTTGTCATTGGCAGGCTCGCGACCAATCGCCCAAATCAGGCAATCCACCGTTTCACTGCGACCATCTTCCAGCTCCAGCGTCAGGCTACCATCGGCATTTTTCACTACCGCTTTCGGGATGGCGTTGGTGTGCAACTGCGGGCCTTCGGCGTTCATCACTTCGACCAGCGTTTCAGAGATCATCGGGTCGAAGCTGCGCAGCGGCGCATGTTTACGCACAAACAGATGCGTTTTCGCGCCGAGGCCGTTAATCACGCCTGCCAGTTCCACGGCGATGTAACCCGCGCCAACAACCGCCACACGCTCTGGCAAAGCAGGAAGGGCAAAGAAACCATCAGAATCAATACCGTATTCCACGCCCGGAATATCCGGGTGGCTCGGACGACCGCCGGTGGCGATCAGGATATGAGCGGCCGTGATGGTTTCGCCGTTTACTTCCAGCGTTTTGGCATCAACGAAGCGGGCAAAGCCTTTGATTACATCAACGTTATTTTTACCGAGCACGTTTTCATAAGAAGTATGAATACGGTCGATATAGGCGGTACGGCTGGCGATCAACGTTTCCCAGTTGAATTTATTGATAGTGGTATCAAAACCATAATCCGGGCCGTACATATGGATCGCTTCACGGATTTGCGCCGCGTGCCACATCACTTTCTTCGGTACGCAGCCGACGTTCACGCAGGTGCCGCCCAGCTCTTTGGCTTCAATCAGCGCGCATTTCTGGCCGTACATAGCCGCGCGGTTGATGGAGGCGATACCGCCGCTGCCGCCGCCGATGGCGATGTAATCATAGTGTTTAGTCATGACAGAGTGTCCTTATCGTTGATTACCGCGATTGTAGCGCGAGACGTAATAGGTGCCAGCGATGGCTGCAATTACTCCGGCACGATCCAGCTTACGGTGGCGTGCCCGGTGCCTGCCGGAACCAGTTTGCTGTGCAGCCACGGCAGCACGTTATTCATCTGCTGTTCCAGCTTCCACGGCGGGTTAATCACAATCATGCCGGAAGCGGTCATGCCACGGCGATCGCTGTCTGGCAGTACCGCCAGTTCAATTTGCAGAATTTTGCGAATATCGGTCGCTTCCAGATCGTGGATCATGCGCTTAATTTGCTGACGCAGCACCACCGGATACCACAGTGCGTATGTACCAGTGGCGAAACGTTTGTAACCTTCTGCTATCCCGCTGACCACCGCTTGATAGTCGGTTTTCATTTCATACGGCGGGTCGATAAGGATTAAACCACGGCGGGAAACCGGCGGCAGTTTGGCCTTAAGCTGCTGGAAACCGTCGGCTTTTTCAACGCGCGCACGGCTGTCTTTCTGAAATTCAGAACGCAGCAACGGGTAATCGCTCGGGTGCAGTTCGGTCAGTTGCAGGCTGTCCTGTTCGCGCAGTAGCTGGCGGGCAATCAACGGTGAACCGGGGTAGTAACGCAACTGACCGCTACGGTTAAAGTGTTTTACCACATTGATATACGCCTCCAGCTCCGCAGGCAAATCGTCCTGCTGCCAGATACGGGCGATACCTTCGAGATATTCGCCGGTACGCTCGGCATGTTCGCTGCCTAACTGATAACGCCCGGCCCCTGCGTGGGTGTCGAGATAGAGAAACGGTTTATCTTTCTCTTTCAGCGACTCAATGATCAGGCTCTGAACGGTATGTTTAAGGACGTCGGCGTGGTTGCCAGCGTGAAAGCTGTGGCGATAACTGAGCATGGGTAAAGGTGTTCCGGTAAGTAAAAATCGGCCCGTATTCGGGGCGCACAAAAGCCTATCAGGACAGTATACCGAAAAGAGGCCGCCGCCGCGAAAGCGTAACGTTTCTCATTGAAATTCACTACACTTAACCCCATGCTACACACATTATGTAAAGCGCCTGTTGAGCGCTTCCTTAACCTCTTTAACCAGGACTGCGCTAATGACGAATCCGTTACTGACTCCCTTTGAATTGCCTCCGTTTTCTAAAATTCTCCCGGAACATGTCGTTCCAGCCGTGACTAAGGCGCTGAACGACTGCCGCGAAAATGTGGAGCGCGTAGTAGCGCAAGGAGCACCGTACACCTGGGAAAATCTCTGCCAGCCGTTGGCGGAAGTGGACGATGTGCTGGGGCGTATCTTCTCCCCGGTCAGCCACCTGAACTCGGTGAAAAATAGCCCGGAACTGCGTGAAGCGTACGAGCAAACCCTGCCGCTGCTGTCGGAATACAGCACCTGGGTAGGGCAACATGAAGGGCTGTATAAAGCGTATCGCGACCTGCGCGATGGCGATCATTACGCCACGCTGAACACGGCGCAGAAAAAAGCGGTTGATAACGCACTGCGCGACTTCGAACTCTCTGGCATCGGTCTGCCAAAAGAGAAACAACAACGCTACGGTGAGATTGCCACTCGTCTTTCCGAGCTGGGCAACCAGTACAGCAACAACGTCCTCGATGCGACAATGGGCTGGACCAAACTCGTTACCGACGAAGCGGAACTGGCGGGGATGCCAGAAAGCGCGCTGGCTGCGGCAAAAGCCCAGGCTGAAGCGAAAGAACTTGAAGGCTACCTGCTGACGCTGGATATCCCAAGCTACCTGCCGGTAATGACCTACTGCGACAACCAGGCTCTGCGCGAAGAGATGTATCGCGCTTACAGCACCCGCGCTTCAGATCAAGGTCCAAACGCCGGTAAATGGGATAACAGCAAGGTGATGGAAGAGATCCTCGCGCTGCGTCACGAACTGGCGCAACTGCTGGGCTTTGAAAACTACGCGTTTAAATCACTGGCTACCAAAATGGCGGAAAACCCGCAGCAGGTGCTTGATTTCTTAACCGATCTGGCAAAACGCGCGCGTCCGCAGGGCGAAAAAGAGCTGGCGCAACTGCGTGCCTTCGCCAAAGCCGAATTTGGCGTGGATGAGTTGCAACCGTGGGATATCGCATACTACAGCGAAAAACAAAAACAGCACCTTTACAGCATCAGTGACGAACAGCTGCGTCCGTACTTCCCGGAAAACAAAGCGGTTAACGGCCTGTTTGAAGTGGTGAAACGTATTTACGGCATCACCGCTAAAGAGCGTAAAGATGTTGATGTCTGGCATCCGGATGTACGTTTCTTCGAACTGTATGACGAGAACAACGAACTGCGCGGTAGCTTCTACCTCGACCTGTATGCCCGTGAAAACAAGCGCGGCGGGGCGTGGATGGATGACTGCGTAGGCCAGATGCGTAAAGCCGACGGTTCGCTGCAAAAACCGGTCGCGTATCTGACCTGTAACTTCAACCGCCCGGTGAATGGTAAACCGGCGCTGTTTACCCATGACGAAGTGATCACCCTGTTCCACGAGTTCGGTCATGGTCTGCACCATATGCTGACCCGCATCGAAACTGCCGGTGTATCTGGTATCAGCGGGGTGCCGTGGGATGCGGTCGAACTGCCGAGTCAGTTTATGGAAAACTGGTGCTGGGAGCCTGAGGCGCTGGAGTTTATCTCCGGTCACTACGAAACCGGCGAACCGCTGCCGAAAGAGTTGCTGGATAAAATGCTGGCGGCGAAGAACTACCAGGCGGCGCTGTTTATTCTGCGCCAGCTGGAGTTCGGCCTGTTCGATTTCCGCCTCCATGCCGAGTTCCGCCCGGATCAGGGAGCGAAAATCCTCGAAACTCTGGCAGAAATCAAGAAACTGGTTGCCGTAGTACCGTCTCCATCCTGGGGCCGTTTCCCGCACGCTTTCAGCCATATTTTCGCCGGTGGTTATGCCGCAGGTTACTACAGCTACCTGTGGGCCGACGTGCTGGCGGCAGATGCCTTCTCGCGCTTTGAGGAAGAGGGCATTTTCAACCGTGAAACCGGACAGTCGTTCCTCGACAACATTCTGAGCCGTGGCGGTTCAGAAGAGCCGATGGATCTGTTCAAACGCTTCCGTGGGCGTGAACCGCAGCTGGATGCGATGCTGGAGCATTACGGCATTAAGGGCTGATCATTCAGTGAAAATCTGCTTAATTGATGAAACAGGCACCGGAGACGGTGCCTTATCTGTTCTGGCGGCTCGCTGGGGGCTGGAACATGATGAAGACAACCTGATGGCGCTGGTATTAACGCCGGAACATCTGGAATTGCGCAAGCGTGATGAGCCAAAACTTGGCGGCATCTTTGTTGATTTTGTTGGCGGAGCGATGGCGCATCGTCGCAAATTCGGCGGTGGTCGTGGTGAGGCGGTGGCGAAAGCGGTGGGCATTAAAGGCGATTATTTGCCGGATGTGGTGGACGCTACCGCAGGGCTGGGGCGCGATGCCTTTGTGCTGGCTTCGGTCGGCTGCCGCGTGCGGATGCTGGAGCGTAATCCAGTCGTTGCCGCGCTACTCGACGACGGCCTGGCGCGTGGATATGCGGATGCGGAAATCGGCGGCTGGTTGCAGGAGCGTTTGCAGTTAATTCACGCCTCCAGCCTGACGGCGCTGACCGATATTACCCCGCGCCCGCAGGTGGTCTATCTCGACCCGATGTTCCCGCATAAGCAGAAAAGCGCGCTGGTGAAAAAAGAGATGCGCGTCTTTCAGTCGCTGGTGGGACCGGATCTTGATGCCGATGGATTACTGGAGCCTGCACGCTTGCTGGCGACCAAACGCGTGGTGGTAAAGCGCCCGGACTACGCGCCACCGCTGGCGAATGTCGCCACGCCAAACGCGGTAGTCACTAAAGGGCATAGGTTTGATATTTATGCCGGAACGCCAGTATAAAAGTAAAGCAGGGTAGCGATAACGCTACCCTGCTTTCTGCAAGAATAATTAATGGCTTTCCGGCGTCGCAATCATGCGTTTCAGCCACGGCACCATCAACAGCATCACTACTGCAACGCCCAGTGTGACCAGACCAATCTTACCAAACACGTTGGTATAGACAGGCAACGTCTCAAGCGGATCGGTAATGTTGTCTGGTACTGCGGTAAATGTTGCCACATAGCCGCCCAGCAAGAACGCGGCAGCCTGCGTCAGGAACCACATCCCGAGAATAAAGCCCATCAAATGCTGCGGCACCAGGGCAGCAATCATCGCCAGGCCAAGGGCGCTAATAAACAGTTCACCCAGGCTCTGGAACAAGTAAACCAGCACGATAAACCACGGCGATGTCAGTCCTTGTGCATCCGCAAACCACATTCCCGCAGCTGCCGCCGTCAAAAAGCCCAGTGAGCACATAAACATGCCGAGAGTAAATTTCATCGGCATCGAGAGGTCTTTGCCTTTGTTACCCAGATGCGTGTAAATGCCTGCCAGTATTGGGCTGGCGAGTACCACCCAGAACGGGTTAAGCGCCTGGAAGCTGACCGGGTTGATGGAAAAGCCGAGAATTTCATGATGCACGTTGTTGATGGCAAAGAAGTTCAGCGACGTTGGCATCTGGGCGTAGAGAATGTAAAACACCACCGCTTCGAGCATCAGGACAAAGGCGACAAACATTTTATTGCGCCCGGTTTTATCCAGCTTGAATGCCTGACGAAAGAAGATGATGGTGACGACGATGGAGAGAACAATCAGCACCAGATTGGCGACTTCTACGTTGTGCATCAGCCATGCACAGACGAAGATCATCACCACGCTGCCAAGTAACACGTACAACAGTTTGCTGAAGCTCATCGGCCGGAAGTCGGGTTCAGAACCAATGTCTTTCACCATTCCACGACAGGCGATGTAAACCAGTAATGCGATAATTAACCCCGCACCGCACAGGTTGTAGGTGACTGAATAGCCGAATTTATCAGCGATCACAGGGGCCAGCGATAACGCTATCAACGAGCCGATGTTGATCGACATATAGAACAGGGTGAATGCGCCATCAAGCCGCGGATCTTTCGGCGGATAGCACTTCGAAAGCAAGCTGGCTGGGTTAGCTTTAAACAGGCCGTTACCGACAGCGATAGTCCCCAGGGCGATGAAAATCAGGTCAGGCTTAAGTAGCGACATGCCGGTCATGAAGTAGCCAATCGCCAGCACAAGTGCTCCAAGAACGATGGTGCGTTTGGTCCCCAGCAGGTGGTCGCCGACATAGCCGCCAATGGAAATGAGGCCATAGACCAGCGCAGCAAAAGCACCAAAAGTGACAAAAGCCTGCTCTTGCGAGAATCCAAGCTGTTTAACGAAGAAAACCGCCAGTACGCCCTGCACGCCGTAGTAGCCGAATCGCTCCCATAACTCGACAAAAAAGATCATGAAAAATGGGCGAGGTTGCTGCAGCATCCCCATGGGTGTTGTTGTATTCATATTTATTAACCTTCCAATACCATCCTGAAAAGTATGAACGCGTAAGGGATAACGCGCGAAAAAGTTTACATCTGTCAGAGATTCTTAATATTGATGCGGTGAATAGATTAATACACTATTACAACAGAAAATAACCAGCTGATCACACTAATGATGGAAAATATGATGGTGTTAAATATTGTATTGGCTGGGGATTTTGATTGCGAACGCAGACCGTAGGCCAGATAAGGCGTTTACGCTAATCAGGTAACAAGGCGCGCCAAAAAGCAAAACGCCCGCATATGCGGGCGTTCAGGAACACGTCGTGGAGGGAAGATTATTCTTCTTCGTCGCGCAGCGGAACAATCAGCATATCAACGTGAACGGTGTTGATCAGCTGACGTGCGGAAGACATCAGTTTGCTCCAGAAGTCCTGGTGGTGACCACAAACCACTAGATCCATATCGTATTTCTTGATTGCATCGACCAGAACCTGGCCCAGGTCGCCGCTGCCGCTCAGGGTTTCAGTGATTGGGTAGCCTGCATTAGTGGAAAGCTCGGTCAGCGCATGATGTGTCTCTTCAGAGATGCGTTTCTGCATATCACCAAGATTCACATCAATAAGCCCGGTATATAGGTCAGAGTAGTTTACATCTACGTGGATCAGAGAAACTTTCGCATTGTATGGGCGAGCCATAGAGACTGCTTTCTCTACCAGAACTTTGCTTTCCGGGGAGAGATCGACCGCGATGAGAATGTGTTTATAAGCCATAGTGTTACTCCTTCCATAAAGTTGTCGATGACTGGCCAGCTAGCGTTTCTTGTGCCGTTACGTCACCCGCGTCCTGCGAACTACGTGCGCGGGGCTAACCCAGCCGTAAAGATTCAGTGTTAAGACCATCCTTACCTTATAGCGACCCGGATGATCCGTCAATCCGCCTTGCTTACCCGTTAGATAAACAAATTTTCGACATGAATATATTGATAGTGGTTAACCTTCTGGAAAAAAAACAACCTGATCTCCTACACTATCTATAGAGCCGCTCGGATGTTGGTCACCACAAAAGCGGTTTCTCCAGGACCTGGTGTTAACTGATTGGCAGCGTATCGGGAGCGGTAGCCCCGGGGTGGAACTCCGCGGGCAGGTCGCCGGGGAGGAGGTATGATAAGCACCGTCGCATTATTTTGGGCTTTATGTGTCGTTTGCATTGTTAACATGGCGCGCTATTTCTCATCACTACGCGCGTTGTTAGTGGTACTGCGTAACTGCGATCCATTGCTCTATCAATATGTTGATGGAGGGGGCTTTTTTACCTCACATGGCCAACCCAACAAACAGGTGCGTCTCGTTTGGTATATCTATGCCCAACGTTATCGCGATCATCACGATGATGAGTTTATTCGCCGCTGTGAGCGGGTGCGTCGGCAGTTTATTCTGACCAGCGCATTGTGTGGTCTGGTGGTGGTCAGCCTGATTGCCTTGATGATTTGGCATTAAGCACTTCAGCAATAATAACGCATAAAAAAAGCGGGCCAGTAAACTGACCCGCTCGTTTTGGTGCGTACGATTACAGGAACTGCAAGGAGAGCCAGTAAAGCCCGCCGGAAAGCAGTACCGCAGCCGGAAGGGTAAACACCCAGGCCATCAGAATGCTGGTCACGGTTTTACGCTGTAAGCCGCCACCATCTACCACCATCGTCCCCGCGACAGAAGAGGAGAGTACGTGAGTAGTGGAAACCGGCATCCCGGTATAACTCGCCAGGCCGATAGACACTGCCGCAGTCATCTGGGCAGACATCCCCTGAGCGTAGGTCATGCCTTTCTTACCGATTTTTTCACCGATAGTCGTTGCCACACGACGCCAGCCAATCATCGTACCGATACCTAACGCCAGCGCGACCGCCATGATGATCCACACCGGCGCATACTCGATGGTGCTAAGCATGTCGGACTTCAGTTTCTTCAACAGGCGCTGATCGTCAGCACTCACACCAGGCATCTTCACCACTTTGTCGATAGTGTCAGAAACGCACAGCATAATGCGGCGCATCTGGCTACGTTGATCAAGCGACAGCTTGTCGTAGCTTTCCACATCGGTGGTCAACATACCTTTCAGGCGGTTGAGCGCGTTAATGGTATTCGACGGATGGCAGTGGAACTCCGCAGGTTGCGTTGCGCCAGCTTCCGGAGCCGGTACTAACTGATCAGCACCGGTAGCTTGTTTCAGCAGCGCAGGATGCTGCTCAAAGTAAGCTTCGACGTTGTTGATGGCATCACGGGTACGGGTGATTTCGTAGCCAGTGGCATTCATGTTCACCACGAAGCCTGCTGGTGCGACACCAATCAATACCAACATAACCAGACCAATTCCTTTCTGACCATCGTTCGCGCCGTGCGAAAACGCCACGCCGATAGCGGAAAGGATCAGCGCAATACGCGTCCAGAACGGCGGCTTTTTCTTGCCGTCTTTCTTTTCACGCTCCGCTGGGGTCAGGTGGATACGGGCGCGTTTCTTGGTGCCGCTCCAGTAGCGACGCAGCAAGAAAATCAGACCGCCAGCAAACACCAGGCCGACAATAGGGGAAACGATCAGAGAACCGAAAATACTTAATACTTTCGGGATATTGAGTGCATCCACCACTGACGTCCCGGTCATCAACGCATTGGTTAAACCAATCCCGATGATCGCGCCAATCAGCGTATGAGAGCTGGATGCAGGCAAACCAAAGTACCAGGTACCCAGGTTCCAGATAATCGCCGCCAGCAACATAGAGAACACCATGGCAAGGCCATGAGACGATCCCATATTAAGCAGCAGATCCGTCGGCAGCATATGCACAATGGCATAGGCAACACTCAGACCACCCAGCAAAACACCCAAAAAGTTGAACACCGCTGCCATAACCACGGCGAGCTGAGAACGCATCGCGCGGGTATAGATAACGGTTGCCACGGCGTTGGCTGTGTCATGGAAACCATTGATGGCTTCGTAGAACAGCACAAAAGCCAGTGCAAGCAATAATAACAGCCCGGTATGCAAATCCAGGCCAGCAAACAAATGTAGCATAGGACGTTACGCCATTTTGAGGACATGAACGCGGCGCATTATCAGTGACTTTCGCGGCGCGGGCAAAGTGAAATATAGACTTTTTTTGATTTGCCTCCTGTATGGATTTCACTCAAAAAATAATTATCTTATATAATTCAGGCAAATACTTCCTTTTAGTAATATTGATGCTGGTGCGACCACTGAGGAATCTTTACAATTCACGCCCGTTTTTTCTAAGAGGAGCGCAACGTGGAAAGGTTTGATGCCATTATTATAGGCGCTGGTGCGGCGGGTATGTTCTGTTCTGCGCTGGCAGGTCAGGCAGGACGCCGGGTTCTGCTGATCGATAATGGTAAAAAACCAGGGCGCAAAATCCTTATGTCTGGCGGTGGGCGCTGCAACTTTACCAACCTTTATGTCGAACCGGGCGCTTATCTGAGCCAGAATCCGCATTTTTGTAAGTCTGCACTCGCGCGTTTTACCCAGTGGGATTTCATTGATCTGGTCAATAAACACGGCATCGCCTGGCACGAGAAAACGTTAGGGCAACTCTTCTGCGATGACTCCGCTCAGCAGATTGTCGACATGCTGGTGGATGAGTGCGAGAAGGGCAATGTGACCTTCAGATTGCGTAGCGAAGTGCTGAGCGTGGAGAAGGATGATACAGGCTTCACGCTTGAACTGAACGGCATGACTGTCGGTTGCGAAAAGCTGGTCATCGCGACCGGTGGGCTGTCAATGCCGGGGCTGGGCGCATCGCCGTTTGGTTATAAGATTGCCGAACAATTTGGCCTCAACGTGCTGCCGACCCGCGCGGGTCTGGTGCCATTCACTCTGCATAAACCGTTGCTCGAAGAGTTACAGGTGCTGGCAGGCGTGGCGGTGCCTTCCGTGATTACCGCTGAAAACGGCACCGTTTTCCGTGAGAACTTACTCTTCACCCACCGCGGCTTATCTGGACCGGCGGTGTTGCAGATTTCCAGCTACTGGCAACCGGGGGAATTTGTCAGCATCAATCTGCTACCGGATGTGGATCTCGAAACCTTCCTGAATGAGCAGCGTAACGCACATCCGAATCAGAGCCTGAAAAACACACTGGCGGTTCATCTACCGAAGCGGTTGGTTGAACGCTTACAGCAACTCGGGCAAATCCCGGATGTTTCGCTAAAACAGCTCAACGTGCGTGACCAACAGGCACTGATTAGCACATTGACCGACTGGCGCGTACAACCCAACGGCACTGAAGGCTATCGCACTGCCGAAGTGACGCTCGGCGGCGTGGACACCAACGAACTCTCTTCACGGACGATGGAAGCGCGCAAAGTGCCTGGGCTGTACTTCATCGGCGAAGTGATGGACGTCACCGGCTGGCTGGGGGGCTATAACTTCCAGTGGGCGTGGTCGAGTGCATGGGCTTGTGCGCAGGATTTGATTGCAGCGAAGTCGTCCTGAGCTTTTTCCTAAAGATGAAAATTATTAGAGTCGCATTAAAAATGAGCTAATTTTGATAGTGGCTATCTTGTGATTATTTTCTAATGAGCCCGTGAACTGAACCCCCCATGCTTAATATAAGGTGGAGGGAAAGGTGATTGAAAACTCACCCAGTGGGCTGATCTTTATAAAATATGAACAGGTTGAAAAAAAACAGTAACTTTGCTGTTTTTTATACTTAACCACTATGCATTAATGCTGCGTTATTTCATTCTACCTAAGAAAAACCAGCGTTACGCAAATGGTCAACGCTGGTTTTATCCGGTACGTTGCAATTATTTTTTAGCAGAACCCGCTTCTAATATTGAAACGATTGAGAACAACGTAAAGCATACCGCTCCCAAACCGACCAGAACCCGCGAAGGAATAAAATATCCCATATCGGTCTGCGCCATTTCCGCAAGAAACGATGCCAGGAAAAGGCAAAACAGGCAGGTGAAGACGGGAATCATCGGTATTCTGTTGGCTAACGAACAGGTACGTCTCCAGACCAGTGCCAGTAGCCAGACTTTTGAGAATATGCTGTAACAGATCATTCCGAGGCAAATGAGAATAATGCCGGGAGCCAGTCGGGCGCTTGCATCGGAGCTGACTAAGACGTATATGCCCTGCAGCACCGTGATTGAGCCGAGAAAAATAACCCAATAACACCACAGCCAGTGCTCTTTCGTTGAAAACGTATTACGTGTTTGATGGACGATTGTGGCAACTAGGCCAATTAGACAGGCACAGATTGCGGTTAACCCGAGCAATACGTGACCGGCGACATAATGCGGAGTTATGTCGGCACTACGTAACAGCGTAATAGACCAAATGAAACCGAGCAGGGTGAGTAACACGGGAACGGCAATGAGGCAATTACCGATTAATGAAGAATAAGCCTGCACCGGAGTTCCGTCGCTCTTGCTCCCCGCTGCGTTTTTAGGAATGAGCAGAAAGTGACCGGATGACGCTGCCACTGTCGATACACAGGCGGCAATCATACCAACGCCGAAAATAACATGGCCGGCGACAAACTCGTCTGCCATCACATCATTACCTGCTAACAGTGTCCAACCCCATATCATGGTGATAATTGACCCCGCATAGCCAATAATGGGGAACAATGTATTGTAAAACGTATTAACGCCGCGCGTGAGCTGCGAAATGATAATAAATGCGGTAGTGAATAATGCCAGGCATATGGCTGCCAGAGAAATCAGCACATGACCCGCGACGAAATACTCGCTTTGCCCTGAACTTTCCAGCACAAAGCCACCTAACGCGATACAAATCAAGCCCATAATTAAAGGGATTAATTTGAAAAGCCACCCGATATATATGTTCACTTTAAACTCCTCAGGTATCCCTGCTAATATTGAAATGTGCATTAATGATAATTTCAGCCTGTTAATACAATGACGAGATATCATTAAAGACAAATGCATAGCATAACTATAGCGGGGTTTACTTTGCAGAGCGCTACTTTTCAGAGTTCAAAAGGCCATGATAAATAAATATTTATCCTAAGATTAATTCTTATTCTGTTGTTTTTTACGATTATCTTCCAGGGAGGGATTCTTTTTCATTATTTGGTAAAAGACCGGATGGTCTCGGTGCTTAAAATCAGCGAGCAT